>CAZMMB010000110.1:0-283 GCA_964567325.1 uncultured Oscillospiraceae bacterium | reverse complement strand
AGAGCGAAGGCTATTAAAAGCCAATAAAGATTTAAAAGGTGATAAAAGCGTCAAAGCGGAAATAGATATACTTGAAAAAATCAAAGCCGCCTTAGAAGAAGGAATAGCTGCCAGGAATTTAGAATTTGAAGATAAGGAAAAGCCCCTGGTAAAATCCCTAGGTCTCCTAACCTATAAGCCTGTAATCTACGCCGCAAATATATCTGAAGATATGATAGGGGAAACTAAAGAAAATGAGTATGTTAAAAGGATTCGGGAATATGCAGAGAATGAATCCTCCCAG
>CAZMMB010000109.1:0-6004 GCA_964567325.1 uncultured Oscillospiraceae bacterium | reverse complement strand
GCTCTTAATAGCGATAATTTCCTTTGTCGGACCTGCCTCCACCAGCATCCGAATACTATCAGCATTAGCCTGCTGAACCATCCTTATAGCTGTAGACTGGCCTTCAGCCTCTCTTATGGCTGATTCTTTAGCGGCCTCTGCCTCTAAGATTACGGCCTCCTTTTTCCCTTCGGCTATTAAGATAGCTGATTTTTTTTCACCTTCTGCCCTTAGGATGGCCTCTCTTCTTTCCCTCTCTGCCCTCATCTGCTTTTCCATGGCAGTCTGAATGTCCTTGGGTGGAATGATGTTTTTTACTTCTACCCTGTTAATTTTAATCCCCCAAGGGTCTGTGGCTTCATCTAGGATAATTCTAATTTTCGTATTTATATGCTCCCTGCTTGTAAGGGTTTGATCTAGTTCCAAATCACCAATAATATTTCTCAATGTAGTTGCTGTCAGGTTCTCTATTGCAGACATAGGATTAGCTACTCCATATGCATAGAGCTTTGGATCCGTAATTTGAAAGTAAATTACGGTATCGATTTCCATGGTTACATTGTCTTTCGTTATAACCGGCTGTGGTGGAAAATCGATGACATGTTCTTTCAAAGATACCTTTCGAGCAATTTTATCTATCAGTGGAATTTTGATGTGCAAACCTACTTGCCATGTCCCATTATAAGCCCCTAAACGTTCAATTACATAAGCGTTAGCCTGTGGTACAATTCTTATATTGCTAGCCACAAGATATATAATTATGACCGCTAGTAGCAATATTGGAACAAATGATAATATACCTTCCATGTGTCATTCCTCCTTAATATTGGGCTCTTTTAGTGATTTTACCACCAATTTAACCCCTTCGACCCTTAAAATTATTACTGTTTCTCCCCGCTGCACGACCGGTGCCTTTCCCTCTATAATAGCAGTCCACACCTGTCCTTGAACCTTTACCTGACCGGTACTATAAGGTCCGATATCTTCCAAAACCAGGGCAGTTTGACCTGGTAGGGTATCCACATTTGTTTTAACGCTGCCAATCTTTAATTTTTTTACAGCTATTGGGCGGGTGAAATATAGCAAGAGTACAGATACGGCTAAGAAAACTACAATCTGCGCTAGGACCGAACCACCTGCCGTGGATGTGAAAACCGCAGCCACTGCCCCTAGTGAAAACCATATAGTAGTTATCCCCAAAGTGAAGGCCTCAATTGCTGCAAACAAAACCGCTATCCCTATCCATATCAATGAACTGCCTACTGTCACTCCAAAGAGTTCCATAATCAGTAATCTCCTTTCCCCAAAGTATAATACCATGAAAAATATGTATTGGCTATCTATCTACATGCGATTCTAGAAGTTTAAAGAGCATATCCAGACCTTGTTCAACCCCATATGTTCCTTCAATAACCCCTTTTTTGAATACTGCGGCCCTCTCCTTGCCAAAGGCTATCCCAATATCGGCCTCTGCCGCCTCGCCGGGACCATTAACCTCGCAACCCATCAAAGCAATTTTTATGGGTTTTTTCTGCTCTCTTTCCCATTTTTTCCGATAAGGTTTAAGCCTGTCTTCCACCTCTTTGGACAGAGAAATTAAATCCACCCCCGTCCTTCCGCAGGTTGGGCAAGATATTAAATCTATTCCATTTTCTCGCAAACCTACAAGCCGCAAAATCTCCTTAGCAAAGGATACTTCTTCCACCGGATCTCCGGTCAAGGATACCCTTATTGTGTCACCTATTCCTGCCATAAGAAGGGCACCTATGCCTATTGCAGATTTTATTTTCCCTGAGTTTATCGTACCTGCCTCGGTAATGCCTACGTGTAAAGGGTGATTTACTTTGTTTATAATCATCAAATGGGCATCGTAGTTTAGCTTAATCTGTGATGCCTTTAGGGATATAACTATATTATGAAAATCCATATTTTCCACAAGACTTACTGTGTCAACAGCGCTTTCAACCAGTGCCTCAGCAGTTACTTTTCCATATTTCTTTAATAATGGTTTTTCTAATGATCCGGAGTTCACCCCAAGCCTTATAGGAATATCTCTTTCTTTTGCTATTTTAAGAACCGCCCTTATTTTTTCTGCATCGCCTATATTCCCCGGATTAATTCTGATTTTGTCTGCACCATTTTTAATAGAGCTTATAGCTAATCGATAGTCGAAATGGATATCTGCTACCAGGGGTAATCCTATTAGCCTCTTAATCTTACCTATAGCTACAGCCGCCTCCTCATCTGGAACAGCACACCTTACTATTTGACAGCCTGCATCCTTCAGGCGAGAAATCTGCTCAACTGTAGCCCTAACATCCCTTGTATCCGTATTGGTCATGGATTGGATGGATACAGGGGATCCTCCACCGATAAATACATCCCCTACCCTGACCCGCCTGCTTTTATACTCCCCCATAAATAATCCCCTTAGTTCAATATAAACCTGTTTACATCGTGAATTACCAAGTATACCATCAAGGCGAACAGCAGCATAAGGCCTGCAAAATGAATTTTCTCCTCCACAGAATCGGTAATTCTTTTCCCCGTAATCTGACCTGCCACTAAAAACAAGAGTCTCCCCCCATCCAAGGCTGGCAGGGGCAACATATTTACTATTGCTAGATTCAGGCTAATCAATGCCGTTAGATTTATTATATAAAATATCCCCATCTTGGCCTGGTCATTAATTATGCTCACAATACCCACTGGTCCTACCAGGTCATCTATAGATCCTTTCCCTGTAAATAGTTGTCTTAGATAATTGAACATTTCTTTGGTCCACTCCCAGGTACCTATCACACCGGCTTTAAGGGCTTTTACCGGGGCATGCTCTATTCTCGATGTAATTCCTATGACATTCCTGCCCTCTTCATTTTTAGTAATACCACTAATTAAATCTATCTCCCTACCTTCCCTTTTAACCGAAATCGTTACACTATCGCCCTGGATTGAACTTAAAATTCCTGTTACGTCACTCCATTCATTTACATTCGACCCGTTTATCTTGACAATTCTATCGCCAGCCTCCATTCCAGCCACTTCAGCGGGAAATCCTTCCGCTACCTGGTCAATTACCGTAGAGGCCATACCTAATGCTAAAGCCATAATGGTAATAAGCACAACAGTTGTAATTAAGTTCATGAAAGAACCAGCGATTAAGACCAGGGCCCTTTGGAATGGATTTTTTCTATTAAAAGCCCTAGGATCGTTTGAATCCTCATCCTCACCCTCCATTTTTACGAAACCTCCAATAGGAAAGGCCCTTAAGGAATATTTTGTTTCACCCTTTGTAAAACGCAACAATGATGGACCCATACCTAAAGAAAATTCATTGACCCTAATTCCTACTGACTTGGCAGCTATAAAATGTCCAAGTTCATGTACGAAAATTAGAAGGCAAAATATCAAAACAGCATAAATTATAGTTATCCCCATAATTCCAACCTCTCCCTTACCTGTCTGTCCACCTCTAGAATTCCACCTATATCTAAATTATATAGGGGGGAATGCTCATTCATTAAATCCTCTAAGGCCATCTGTATCTCTACAAAGGAAATTCGTCCATCTAAAAACTTCTGCACCAAGACCTCGTTGGCTGCATTTAGGGCTACGGGATAACTTCCTCCCAGGCTCAATGCTTGATAGGCTAAATCTAGGCAACGAAAAACTTCCCTATCTACTGGCTCAAAGTGAAGTTTGCCCATTTTAATAAAATCCACTCCCTCACAATGGTTTTCTAACCTGTCCGGATATGTGAAAGAATAGCTTATGGGAATCCTCATATCTGGCAAACCCAATTGGGCAATTATTGACCGGTCGGCATACTCTACCATTGAATGAACTATGCTTTCCCTGTGTACGAGGACCTCAATTTTTTCTGGTTCAATATCAAAAAGCCATTTTGCTTCCATCACCTCAAGCCCCTTGTTCATCATAGTAGCTGAATCTATTGTAATTTTATTTCCCATGGACCAGTTGGGATGCTTAAGAGCCTCCTCTAAGGATACATTTTTCAGTTGGTCCCAACTGTATCCCCTAAAGGGTCCACCAGAAGCTGTGAGGATAATTCTATTGACTTTTTGTCCTGTATTTCCCTGCAAGGACTGAAAAATGGCGCTATGTTCACTATCTACAGGAATTATCCTAACCTGGTTATTTTTGGCAGCCTCCATTACCAGGGATCCCCCTGCCACAAGTGTCTCCTTGTTTGCTAGGGCAATATCCTTCCCCGAATATATTGCCTCCAGGGTGGGCTCCAGCCCTCTCATCCCAACTAGGGCGTTAAGCATCAGTTGACAGTTAACCTCTGCAGCTAGTTGCTTCAGCCCCTTCCGGCCAAAAAAAACCTGGACTTGGGGAAACTTTTTTCCTAAATCCCGCCCATCCTTTTCCTTTTCAACACAAATTGCCTCTGGCTGAAATTCTTCAATTTGCTTGCTGAGAAGTTCAATATTTTTGCCACAGGTTAAAGCTAGTACTCCGAATTTCTCCGGGTTTTTTCTTATTATATTTAAGGCCTGGGTTCCAATAGAACCTGTAGAGCCTAATATCCCAATCTTTTTCATCAATACATTACCAACGTTACATAATAATAAACAAATGGGCCCGTGAACAAAAGACTATCGAAGCGGTCCAAAATTCCTCCGTGCCCAGGTATCAGACTTCCATAATCTTTTATACCCATTTTTCTTTTAAATATAGATGCCGTCAGGTCTCCTACTTGGGCGAATATACTCCCAAATGCACCAATGACGACGAAATGCATGATGGATTCCGCAAATATTATATATCCAAAAATGCTACAAAAAATAACACTTCCTACAATTCCCCCAATAGCCCCCTCTACAGTTTTCTTTGGGCTAATCTTGGGGCAAAGCTTATGACGTCCAAGAAAACTTCCTACGAAATAGGCAAAGATATCAGTACCCATGGCACTAAGGACTACTGTCCAAACCATTGCCCCTTTAGCTGATTTGTCTATGAGAACAATATAGGAGGAAAAAAACACCACATAGAAAATCCCCAGCATAGTAGCCATGCTGTCCCAAAGCTTTCTCCTATCAAAATCAAAGAGATATATGGAACAGACAATTATTACAAGTGTAAACCATAACAGGTAAAGGTCCCTGTCTCCATTTAGAATTATAATAGCGTATAGCCCTACAGCGGATAAAACACCTATCAAGCGATTGGGCCTTACGTCAAGGGATTGAAAACCCCTATAAAATTCGTCTACCCCAATAATTGCAATTAGGAAACCCACTGCCCACAGGGCAGGGCCCCTCAAATACAAAATTGCTATTAGTGGTAACATTAATAAACTCGATAAAATCCTGACCTTCATACCACTCCTCCAAAGCGCCGTGTTCTTCTATTATATTCATCAATAGCCTCCTCAAGTAGCTCAGGCGTAAAATCCGGCCAATGAACATCAAAAAACACAAATTCACTATAGGCACTTTGCCACAACAAAAAATTCGATAATCTCTTTTCTCCTCCTGTCCTAACCACTAAATCAGGATTAGGAATATCCTTTGTGTATAAAAAACTAGAAAACACCTCATTGTTAATGGTGTCGGGATTGATTTTGCCTTCAGCTACTTCCTTGGCCAATGTCTTTACGGCCCTTAGTATTTCATCCCTACCGCCATAATTCAAAGCTATATGGAAGTTTAATCCTGTGTTGTGCCTAGTCCTTTCCAAAGCCTCTTCCAGTTTTTTTACCGCATCCTGGGGTAGCTTCCTGTAATCTCCCAATATGCTTACCCTAACATTATTTCTATGGAGCTCAGCCAACTCCTTATCTACATACTGTATTAAAATACGAAATATTCCACCTACTTCTTCACGAGATCTTTTCCAATTTTCAGTTGAAAACGCATACACAGTCAAGTGCCTGATATTTAAAGTTGACGACTTTTTGACAATCTCTTTAAGGGCTTTCATTCCTGCATTGTGGCCAGCTAATCTGGGAAGATTTCTTTTCTTAGCCCACCTACCGTTGCCATCCATTACTATTGCC
>CAZMMB010000108.1:1371-6007 GCA_964567325.1 uncultured Oscillospiraceae bacterium | reverse complement strand
AACAATAGTTTTTGTAACGCATGATATGGACGAGGCATTGAAAATGGCGGATACCATAGTCTTTATGAATGAGGGGAAAATCCTTCAGATGGCATCACCGGAAGAGATGTTGCACAACCCTGCAGATCCTATCATATCCGGGTTCATGGGTAAGCAGATTGACAATTGGAACAATGGGCTTACAGCGGGAGACGTTATGCGCAAGAGGGTAATCAAAGTAAATAGAAGTTATCAGACCCTTAAATCAATTGAGTTAATGAAAAACCGTGACGTGGATACCCTTATAGTTATTAATGATGATGATACTTATGCTGGTATTGTGACCATAGGTAATATACGGAAACGAGGCAAGGCTGGAAGGGAAATTGGTGAAATTGTCACTGAGGAGGCACCAGTAGTAAAAGTTGCTGATGATGCACAGGTAGCTTTTGATGCCTTGCTGACATCTCCAACGAATTATGTAATCGTGCTCAATGATAATCAGACGGTTGCTGGTCTTATAACGAGGACCAGCATGACTAGGTCAATGGGGGAAATATTATGGGGGGATGAGACGTCGTGAGTTTTATAGATTATATAATAGCAAATCAAGAAGATTTAATAAACAACCTTATCCGCCATATTGAACTAGTGGGAATTTCCGTTCTCCTTGGGATGATAATATCTATCCCATTAGGTATAATTTTATCACGGTATCAAAGGCCAGCCTCAGCTATATTGGCGGTAGCAGGTACCATACAGACTATACCTGGACTAGTCATGTTAGGCTTTGCCCTGATTTTTCTAGGAATAGGAATGCTGCCTGCGCTAGTAGTACTTAGTCTTTATGCAATCTTGCCTATTCTTAGGAACACTTATACTGGAATAATTGAGGTTGATAAGAGTTATACGGAAGCAGCCCGTGGCATTGGTATGACCAATATGCAGATGCTGTTTAAGGTTGAATTGCCTTTGGCACTTTCATCTATTATAGGTGGAATACGTATTTCTACTGTATATATCGTCAGTTGGGCCACCTTGGCTGGAATGATTGGTGCAGGTGGTTTGGGGGATTTGATATGGACGGGATTAGCAACCTACAATACTAATCTTATCCTTTCCGGGGCCATACCTTCCGCAATATTAGCCTTAGTTTTGAGTGGCTTGGTTGGCTTACTTCAACATATCCTCACACCGAGGGGCTTAAGGGGGGTTAGAATATGAATATCTTTCTTCTAATCCTTGAGCATATGTATATTGTTTTTACGGCTGTAGCGATAGGAATTGTTTCAGGTGTCTTATTGGGGATAATATCCTATTGGCTACCTAACCTAGGCAAGATAATTCTTTGGATCACAGAAATCCTGCAGACTATCCCAGCCCTGGCCTTGTTAGCCCTGCTGATGATTGTCTTTGGCCTGGGAAATACGACCATAATTGTATGCCTAGTAATCTATGCATTGATGCCCATTGTACGAAATACCAACATTGGGTTAAATATGATAGAACCACATTTAAAAGATGCAGCCAAGGGAATGGGAATGAACAAAGTCCAACGCCTGATTAAGGTAGAGCTTCCCCTGTCATTTCCGATAATATTTTCCGGAATAAAGATTGCAACTGTGAATTCTTTATCTGTGGCAGTTATGGGTGTGTTGATTGGTGCTGGTGGGTTAGGCTTCCCAGTTTATCGGGGAATCCAGACTCACAGTATAAAGTTAATTTTGACTGGAGCTGTTCCAGTGGTTCTAATGGCGTTGATTTTTGACTATTTGATGTCGGGTATTGAAAACCGACTAACCTTAAGAAGAAGTCTATGAATTAGGAGGAATAAAATGAAAATTAAAAAATGGATTATCCCAGTAGTAACATTTGTTATGGTGTTGTCCTTAGCATTGAGCGGGTGCTCCAGCAAGGATAAGATTACAATTGGGTCTAAAGATTTTACTGAGAGCATGATATTGAGCGAGATTTTCTCTCAATTAATAGAGGGCCGTACGGACCTCAGTGTCAACCGCAAGCTGAACCTAGGTGGAACATTCGTGTGTTTTGAGGCAATTAAAAAAGGTGAGATTGATATTTATGCGGAGTACACTGGTACTGCCTTAACTGCTCAACTTGATATGGATGTAATAAAGGAGCCGGACGAGGCATATCGAGTGGTCTCTGAGGAATTTGATGAGCAATTTGACATTACATGGCTTGAGCCATTAGGCCTTAACAATACTTATACTGTAGCTGTTTCAAAAGAAGTCTACGAGGAATATGGTATTGAAACATACAGTGACCTAGCTGAAGTATCTGAGAATATTGTATTTGGTGGTGGATACGAATTCTATGACCGGGCGGATGGTTTTGATGGTTTAAAGGAACTGTATAATATGGAATTTAAGGGTGATCCGGTGAAGATGGAAATTTCATTGAAATATCAGGCGATTGCAAATGGAGATATTGATGCTACAGATGCCTTTGCAACAGATGGCCCTATCAAAAAGTATGGTCTAAAGGTACTTGAAGACGATAAAGGCTTTTTCCCTCCATATTATGCTTCAGCCCTTATCCGAAATGCTACAATGGAAAAACATCCTGAGCTGGAGGGTCTTTTGAATGAGTTGGCAGGATTAATTGATGATCCCACAATGGTTGAATTAAATTATCTAGTAGATGTAGAGGGTAAAAGTATTGATAGTGTTGCCAAGGGTTTTCTTGAAGGCAAGGGATTAATTTGATTAGGCTGGTCATTTCTAAACAGGGTACAAATTTGCATAGGCCACGGTAGTTGCATTGGGTCAGGCCTGAAAGAATGTGAACATTGATGCCAGGGCGAGGATGAATTCATTAACTGCATTTCCTCCTTGCCCTTTTTCAATGGTGGTGTATAATTGAAATACCTGCAAGAAGTTTGAATACTAAATGAAAGGGGCGATTCAATTGGTGAAAGTATTTGTGGGCCACAAGGGGTCCGGCAAGACAAAGAAGATGATTCATATGGCCAACGATATGTTAGAATCCATAGATGGGAATATCGTGTTCATAAACAAAAATCATAGGTTAATGTACGACCTCAAATATCAGGTCAGGGTAGTCTGCATGGAAGACTATGAGAGCATTACAAACATAGATGAATATATAGGATTCATCTATGGGATTATCAGCTCAGATCATGACATTGAGGTTATTTTTATAGATGGTCTCCTCCGCCACAAGGATGTACACATTCCTGATTTGAATGAATTTTTTGAAAGGTTGCGCAATATTTCAAAAGCTCACGATTTAGATTTTATCGTGAGTGTAAGTGCTGATTTAGATGAGCTTGGGGATATTGTATCAGGATGTGAAATTTTAGGAGGGTGTGAAGTTTTAGATTGATGTCCATAGAAAAATTAATATACTGGGATATCGATGGTACCTTGCTCCACTGTGGCAGCGATGGGAGGAAGGCACTAAATCGAACATTTCTAGAAATGTATAATATAAATGATGCTTTTGGCAGTTCTGATATAGGTGGTTCTATGGATTCCATGATACTAGGGGGTATCATGGAATCACATTCCATAGCTAAAGACCATCTTGCTGATATAGTTGACTATTACAGCGAGGTTCTGGCGGATATTTTAGACAAAAATAAGGACAAGCGGATTTTACCGGGTATAAAGGAAATTTTAAATAAAATCCATTCCTCAACTCATGCCATGAACGGCTTACTCACCAGCAATTTGCGGATAGGTGCAATGACGAAACTGAAGTCTTTAGCTTTGGATAGTTATTTTGACCTTGGTGGCTTTGGGGATGAACCAGGTGAGAAGTGGGATGCAGCAAGGGCATCAATCAAGGATGTTGAGGAAAGGTTCAATACCGAGTTTAGGCCCGACAATTTGTTTTTGATAGGTGATAGCACTTATGATATACTCTGCGCAAAAAAAGTGGGAATGGTAAGCATGGCTGTTGGCACCGGATGGTCAGACGAGGAAGAGCTAGTAGCTTGTGAACCTGACTATTATTTCACAGACTTAAGCGAAACAGATTTTATCTTGGAGATTTTAGGCATATAAAGGGTTCTTGAAATGCAGTGAAACATTATCGTAAGCCTGTACGGTTTATCAGTGGATGCGGAAGCCACAGGGACAGTTTTTTATATTGGAAGATTTTGAGGGGTTCTTTTTATAAAAGGGAACCCCTATACTTATTTTTAAGTCAAATTGTTTCTGATACTGAAATTACGGAGGTATAGTCATGAAAAATAGTATCAAATTCGTTGTCATTCTATCTATCTTACTGCTTGCAGTAATGCCTAACGCATCGTGGGCTGCACCTAAAAAGTCTTGCGTCAATCTAAAGCAGGATTTAAACCAATATAATGTCTTTATGAAAATTGTTAAGGGCGATGTAGGTAAATATATAGGTAAAATGGATGTTTTTCAATTGAAAGACCTACTCAAATTTTCTAGCCCTAAAAAAATTACTAGCAAATCTAATCAAATAGATAAGCCGTCTGCGCCAATTCAAAAAAAGGATAGGACCTCTGCGCCAATTCAAAAAATAGATAGGCCGACTGGACCAAAGCAAAAAGTTGAAAAGCCGCCTGTCTCGGTAGACAAACCGGCCGTGCCAAAACAAAAAGCTGAAAAGCCGCCTGTCTCGGTAGACAAACCAGCCG
>CAZMMB010000108.1:0-1271 GCA_964567325.1 uncultured Oscillospiraceae bacterium | reverse complement strand
GCCGCACCAATAGATAATGGCCCTACTATAGTTGGTTACGAAAAACAGATTGTAGACCTGGTGAATAAGGAAAGGGCTGCCCAGGGTCTTACGGCTCTTAAATATAATGCGAACTTATCAGAAGTCGCAAAATTAAAGGCCCTTGACATGAAGGAAAAAAACTACTTTTCACACACGTCTCCTACATATGGTTCTCCTTTTGATATGATGAGATCAATGGGAATTAAATATACAAGTGCCGGTGAAAACATTGCAAAAGGTTACAGGACCCCTGATGCCGTAATGAAAGGCTGGATGAATTCGCCTGGGCATAAGGCAAACATACTTAACAGCAATTTTACTGAAATAGGGATTGGCTATGTAACCGATAGCAGTGGAGCAGGCTATTGGGTTCAGATGTTTATTCGACCCTAGCAATTGAATAAATTAAATGTTGTTAACATACTTTTAATACTAGGGTTAATTGGGTAAACTATATAATAATGGCAAACCGTTAAGGGATGCCATTATTTTGTTACTGTTCAAAAGCCCTAATTCATAGTATAATATTTTGCATCAAAAGATTATTTTATTTTTGGATGTGCTTTCTAGTAAAATGTTTGCATTAGAAAATTATCGAAATTTTGGAGGTAGAATGAGGAAGATTTTAATATTCTGTGTGCTTGTCTTAATGATTTCCCTTTATACGGGGTGTGATATAACAAATGCCCAGACGGCTGACCCCTTGCCTGAGGTTGCAGTAATCACCCCAAAGGCTGACTTTGATGATTCATTTAATCAATTGGCCTATGAAGGGATTTTAAAAGCTGCCCAGGATTATGATTTCGAATTGATCTTAAAGGAGACGGGTAGCCATGAGCTTTATTTAAAGGCCATATCTGAGGCCGCAAAAACAGCCGACCTAGTGATTGCCCTGGGCCATATAGAAAAAAATGCCCTATTAGATATTGCTGAAGGACAGCCGGACACTTTATTTGCCATCATGGATACTCCTGAATTAGTTCATGATAATATTATGAGTATTTCCTTTAAAGATGAAGAGGGTGCATTTCTAGTAGGTGTCATCAGTGCATTGACTTCGGAAACAGGGGTCATTGGCTTTGTAGGAGGGGTAAGGGATGAAAACACGGCAGCTTTAGAATATGGATTTCGAACTGGGGCCATGCTTGCAGAGGCTGCAGAGGCTAAAGTGGAGGTAATCAGCATATACACTGGAACATTGGATGATGTTGAAGCCGGAGTAAAGGCTTCATCATACCTTATAGATGAGG
>CAZMMB010000107.1:0-6068 GCA_964567325.1 uncultured Oscillospiraceae bacterium | reverse complement strand
GGCCCTATCGCCTACAGCATGGGAAGTTACCTGCCAGCCGGATTTGTGGGCCTCAATAATTACTGCATCTATCTCCTCTTGCGTCATGGTCATTAATCCGCAATCTTTAGGATTGCTTTTATACGGTTCCAAAGTGGCGGCAGTGGGACCACTACTGCTTCCGTCTATCATAAGTTTTATGGGACCTAATTTGAATCTTTCATCACCAAAAGCTGTATGCATTCCGATTTTCAAATAATCATCTATGAATTTCAGGTTTTCGATAAAAGAAAAAATCATAGCATACATTCGAATTTTCAACTGTCCACAAGCTATAGCATCTTGCATTGCCCTCATTTGTGCCCTACCATATCCGCCCGAATCATGGACAGAAGTTATGCCTTGTGAAATCAAAATATCATTAGCAATTCCTAGTGCCTTTAGCAATTCTTCATAGCCGGGTTGGGAACTTTCCAACATTTTCATATGGGCATTTTCGCGCATTACACCGGTTAGTAAACCATCTTTTCTATCCATAACTCCTCCCTGAGGATCCGGAGTATTATCGTCTATCCCCCCCAGCTCTATGCTTTTACTGTTATGGGCTGATATATGCGCACAAACTCTTGTGAGGATGACAGGGTTATCAGGTGCTACTTCATCTAAATCCCACCGATTAGGATGACGTTTTTCAATTAACTTTGAATGATCATAGCCCCAACCCCTGATCCACTGGCCCTTGGGGGTATTGGCTACAGCTTCTTTTACTAGATTCTTAATGTCCTCTATCGAAGATACTCCTGGGGAACGACAATCAATAGCCATGGAATTAGCGCCAAATATGGCCATGTGAAGATGGGAGTCGATGAAACCCGGAACTAGGCTGCGACCTTTTAAATCTATTAATTTAGTGTTTTTTTGCTTAAATTCCAGGGTGGTATCCACATCCCCAACGTAAATAATCCTATTTCCGCCAATGGCCACGGCAGATGCAATAGTATTAATTGGGTCAACCGTTATGACCGGTCCATTATAAATTATAGTATCTGCTTTCATGGTATTATCTCCTATCAATTTAATGCAATAAGTATTAAATTAATAATATAATAAATCCATGACCAGCACATAGATTTTGCAGAATATTAAGAATACTTTTAGATTGTTTTATTATTTGATCTTTTAAGCCTAGTTGTCAAACTCATCATTAAATTTATATCCAACCCCATAGATGTTTACTATAAACTTAGGGTTGCTTGGTTCTTTTTCAATTTTTTTACGTAGATTGCTTATATAAACCATAACAGTCCTTGAATCACCTTCCAAGCTTCCCATTTTCCAAGCATATTCATATATTTGTTCAGGGGTAAATATTCTTCTTGGGTTCTTTAAAAGCAATTTAAGCACATCAAATTCCTTGCCCGTAAGGCTAACTTTTTGGCCATTAGCTATAACATTTCGCGTTAATAAATTTACCTTAAGATTTGGGAATTCATAAATTTGACTTTTTTCATCAGCGATATTGGATATTTTCGATGATTTTTGTCTGCGCAAATGTGCCTTAATTCTAGCAACTAATTCACCCGGCATAAATGGTTTAGTCATGTAGTCATCACCACCTGCCGCTAATGCAATAATTTTGTCCATTTCTTCACTTTTGCAACTGAGAAATATGATAGAAGCATTGGTTTTTTTTCTAATAAGAAGGGATAGGTCCGTCCCATCTATGTCGGGTAGCATAATGTCTAAAATGATTAGGTCTGGATTTTCCTCGTCGATGATAGATAGGGCAGTCTTTCCATCATAGGCTGAATAAACAAGATAACCCTCTTTGATGATATATGATTTAATCAGGTCATTTATTTCCTTTTCATCATCTACTATTAGTATTTTCCCCTTAACCATGCTATTTTTCCCCCTTATTGCAAAACGGTATATAAAATATGAAAGTACATCCCTTATTGAGTTCGCTCTTGGCAATTATTTTGCCCTTATGGGCATCAATAATTTCTTTTGAAATGGTCAGGCCTAGGCCTGTACTTTTATTGGCCCTTGTAGGATCTTTGTAAAACCTATCAAAAATATATGGCATATCCTTTGGATCTATACCTGTCCCATTGTCCCAAACACTTACAAATAATTGTCTTCTTCGTGATCCTATTTTTACTATGATCTTACCATTCTCTTTAGTATATTTTAGTGAATTGGTTATTATGTTTGAATATACTTGAATGATGCGTTCAGTATCGGCTATAAGCAATTTGTCCTTTAATACTTTGTAATTAATTTTATAAGTAACATCCACATTTGCTGATTTTATATCCATGGACTGTTCATTTACTAACTGTTTCACTAGGTCGCTAGCCTGGACATAGGCAAAGTTGAAGGAGAACTGTTTCGTCTCTAGCTTTGATAGCTGCATCAAATCATCAATCAATCTTCTAAGTGTTTGAGTCTTGGAAAATATAATATCTATAGCATTTTCCACTTCATGCTTGTTCTTTATCGTACCGTCTTTCAATGCGTTTACATAACCCAAAACAGATGTTAAAGGAGTCTTTAGCTCATGGGAAACGTATGAAAGGAGCCGTTCCCTTGATTTTCTCGACGATATCAGGTTGCTTTGGGCCTCTTTCATCGTAGTGATATCCCGGATAAACCCCTCTATAGCAATTGGCACACCCTTATCAAAAATAGATGATACATTAACCTGGACCCAAAGATTAGAGCCGTTTTTATGTATAATCTCAAAGGTTTTGCTTAAAGGTTGTTTGGTGATATTATCTCCATTAAAAATAGATGATATCTTTTCATAGAAGGCAGGGGCAACAATTTGCATATAAAAGGAAGGGTCTGAGTAGAAATCATAAGGGCTATAACCTGTCATCGCTTCTATAGAAGGAGTTATATATTGAAACTCCTGCTTGGGCTTAAGCGAATATAGAAATATTACATCTGTAGCATTTTCTGCTATTATTTTAAACAAATGATCCCCAATCTTCATATGATTATAAATTCTCTGGAGATAGATAATAAAAATGCTGAAGTTCAATATGTTTGATAAGACTATTTCAACCAGATAAGAGGTCGAGCTAGAGCCTATTTCTATTATCGACAGGGTTGATTTACCCATTCCCCAAACTAAAAATACACAAATAGCAAATACTTTTTCAGACTTTGTGACATCCCAATATTTAAAAACCACAAAACATAAAGTAAGTGTTAAAACTATTTGAAAGGCACTCACAGGTAGGGAAATTGCCATAATGTCCAGATTATAAAAAGCGCCCATTAGAACCCATAAAATCATGTAGATAGAAAATCTGTTCCAATAGCTGGGTATCATAATGCGGGCGAAAGAATAAGCACCTTTTAGTAGGAAAAACAAATTAAACATATCGAAAATTTTCCTAAAACTTATGTAGTAGATTGAGGGAGAATTTAAGTATAAGGCTAGGGCGAAAAGACTGAGGGAATAAAAAAGCCAACATAGACCCCAAAATTTTATAAAGGGGTCCCTACCTCCATGGGTTGAGATATAAAAATATATAAATGACATTATTAAAGTTAACACTACAAAAGTAAATATAAAGACCTGCAGATAATTGGGCACATACACCTTGATTACCTCCAAACTTTTACCCGCCTATTTAATTTATACATCGTATCTGTGCTATAATCTATGGAGAATTGTGAATAATCTGTGATTTGGTGGCAGGAAACAGAGGTATACAATGGACACATCTACCTTATCAATAATGATAATCTTTATTTTCGCATTCATCCCTTTAGTGGTGGCTGAGATTGCCAGAAAAGAATCCCTTCCAACAATAGAAAACTTTTTTCTGCAAGATAGAAAAATGCCACTTGTCATGGTATTTTTTACAGTTTATGCGACTTGGGTAAGTTCCTTTGCTTATTTAGGTTCTGTATCCTCATTTTATTTAAACGGACCTGTGTATATGACAGCCTTGGCTTGGAATATATTATTTGGTTTGCTATTCAAGGTTATAGGGAGGAGGCTATGGTCTTATGGAAATAGTTATGGTTATGTAACACCGGGAGATTTTTTCAATGACATTTATCAGTCTAAGTCTCTTAATACCCTGGTTACCTTAATACTCCTCATTTTTACTATCCCATACCTTCAAGTCCAGCTTTCCGGTGGCGCATATTTAATTGAAGTTGCCACGGGGGGGTTGATCCCCTGGCGGCTTAGCGGGTTGATCTTCTATCTCATAATTATTGTCTATCTTTGGAGTGGGGGTATTCGGGCTGTGGCCCTAACCGACATAGTATACGGGATACTGATTTTTATAACTATGTTGTCAGTAGGATTTTATCTATCTTCAAAAGCAGGCGGAATAGATTTTATATTTAAAAGAATTGTGGAATTGGATCCCGATAAAAACATCATGGACAAGATAGATGTGTTTTCATGGCTGTCCATGTTCATAATAGTACCATTAGGGGCTATTATGGGTCCACCCCTTTGGCTTAGGATCTATTCCGTAGGGGAGAAGAAAATTTTCAATATTATGCCAATACTAATTGCTGGAGCAGCTGTCATGTACCTGGGAAGTATATTATCGGGCAATGCAGGGACAGTTTTAATACCTAACCTGGAATATTCAGATACTATTTTACCAAGCTTATTAGTCCAATATGGTAGTCCTGTAGTGACCAGCATTTTCTTTTGTGGAATAGCTTCAGCATCGCTTTCAACTGCCAACTCGCAAATTCACGCAGTAGCGGCTATTTACACCATTGATATATATAGAAACCATATAAATAAAAAGGCCAGTGAAAAAAAGGTTGTAGACACAGCAAAGAAATCGGTAGTCATAATCTCAGCAATAGCATATATTTTAATGTTGCAAAGCCCCGGTGAAATTATAATGAAAACAGGAATCCTTGCCATGGGCGGCACCGCTCAAATTGCTATTCCTACAGTAGGCGGATTGCTATGGAAAAGGTCAAACTCAAAAGCGGCCTTTTGGGGTTTGCTGACAGGCATAGTCTCCTTAATAATATTATATTTTTTCTCTGACTGGAATAAAGGCTGCTACGGGCCTATCGCCCTAATAATCAACCTTCTTATATTCATAACAGTCAGCCTTACATCGGCTTCCAATGTGAAGACAAGGGAAAAAATAATACTTTATAAAAATAGCTACAGGGAAAGTTAAGAATTCAAGCAATTAAATTCTTTGGAATAAGGTTTTCATCCTATCAACAGCCAAGGAACTGGCTATTGGTTGACATTTTGCCTGTAATAATATGTAGAGGCGATTATGTAAGGATTTTTCATGCCCCAATGTCTCATAATTCCCTTGACCCTTTGCAATGATAATGTCGGCCTCTTTAAATGAATTTAAGGCATCGGGCCCAATAAGCTCCAAAGGGGCCCCTATATAATTGCACTGGCTTGTTATAACTTCACAAGTATCCGTAAGCCCAACTTCAACTGCATCTGACATAGTAGCATCATTGAGTACAGGTTTATCCTTAACCATGGCTTTTATATCTAATTGTTCATTACCATGGATTTGGGAGTAGTTTTGAATTTGCTCGACTAAAAGCCTGTCAAAGACGATTTCTCCTGCGTTGTCAGCAACTAGCAAGAGCTTATTTGCCGATAACAAGTCCTTTTTAAATCTTTCATAATCATTTATTTCAAAACCTTCTTTTAAACATCTTTCAATGTTCTCCTCCACATTGAAAGTATCGCTGACACCCAAATCAATAATATTACCTGCGGCAGATAGCAGCAAAGCTGTTAAAAGCTTATCCTCAGCTTTATCAATAAAGCCCTTTAGCATGGGAAGCAAATCCATTGCCTGGCGATTATGATTTTTCTTGTCTGCTATATAAAAATCTTCGACCCCTAATTCCCTAGAAAGATAGTGGAGTACTTCACTAAAATAATGGCCGGGGGTTAATTCCATATCCATATCAAATAGCATGTCATATATTTCATCCTCTAATTTGACCTGCCTGTCGCTTCCAATATCATTCCTATCCATAATTATCCGAGCCTGTTTCATAGTGCAAGCTATGCAATTAGGCTTTGCTTTCATTGTAAAACCTCC
>CAZMMB010000106.1:0-6087 GCA_964567325.1 uncultured Oscillospiraceae bacterium | reverse complement strand
AGATATCGTGAATATATTCATGGTATATATCGTATGACTGCATAACACGTATTAATATGCAGAATTCCCTAACCAAACCTGATTTTTTGCACAGTTAGCCACCACTAACCCACCTGCCTAGGTTTATTTCCCTTTTATGTGATTACCCTGTGTAAACAGCTGATTTTATTGCTTTTCCCGATTATCTGTTATATGATAAAACTCGAATCTTTAGAAACAGGAGGATTTAATTGAAAACAAAAATAAAAAAGTACGATCTTGTATTGTTTGATCTTGACGGAACCCTTTTAGACACATCTCCAGGTATCATCTCTGCATTGAAAAACACATTGGATTACCTTGACCTACCAAAGATTGCAGATGAAAAATTGCTTGAATTTATTGGACCCCCAAAAGGTGATTTTTTTATGGAAGAATATAATATGCCAAGGGAAAAAGCATTAGAAGCCCATAAAAAATATCATGAATTCTCCGCCAAGCAGGGTTTATTCCAAGCTGAAATATATGATTATATCCCTCAGCTTCTGATCTATCTAAAGTCCAATAATTATCTGACCGCAGTTGCAACTAATAAAAACCATCGCCACACAATGAAAATTCTTTCCCACTTCGGTTTAGCTAAATATTTTGACGTCATAAATGGTGCTGACGATGCAGGAACATTAAAAAAAATCGATACAATATTAAAATGCTTGCTACAACTAAACATAAATTGTGACCACAAAAATACCGTTTTAATCGGGGATAGCAGTTACGATGCGATAGGATCAAAAAAGGCGGGCATAGATTTTATTGGCGTTACATACGGATATGGATTTAAAAATATAAATGAAATACATGAATATGAACATGTTGGATATGTAGAAACAGCTAAACAATTATTTGACTTTTTCTAATCCCTATTCCCCTTGCAAATTGATTCGCTTTTTTTCGTAGCAAAATTGGCGCAACGAGCCATAGGGCAGCAATTCCACCAGTGGTTCTTCACAGCCCCTCATGGCATCTAAAGATGCAAGGCCCTCTTTGGCTCTATTTATTACCGACCTCATTTCATCTGGCATTCCTATCATTTGGCTTGCATTTTTACTGTTGCCTATATCCACGGATATGGCCGTGGATGTAGCTGTAGCTGTAGCTGTATTTGCCGCCATAGGCGCAGAAGAGGGACCTGGCTTCAATATCTCTAATTGTAGCATCAGCCGCCCATCGATACCCAAGGCCCTATAATCTACCACCTCTTCAATGCCGAAGATTACCTCCTCTATATCAACAGGTCCTTTGTGATTCTCTTGCTACACAATTCAAATAATCCGTCTTGTAAATGTACTGCCATATTCAACCACCATTTCAATCTTGCCTTTTAATTAAATTTCTTTGTTGAATGTGCAAATAATCGAGAAGTGCATCAATCATTTAACTAAATATGGATCTCAACCCATTTAAATACTCAAAATGCACCATATCAGGACGGTAATTCACTATTATTATGCATTATTTGAAAAATATTCAAACATTACTCGAATATTTGTGCATCTCAGCAATTCCCTCAAACTAAAAAAATATCCCGCTAGCTTATATTCTTTATCAACTTCGTCCCATCGACACTGGAAAGATACTTGCTGCAAAGGGGCACAAAGGATCCATCTCGCCCAATAATATGTATGCTGCAATTCATAACCCTCATTAGGTCTATGTTCCAAGCATCTTGAAAGGCCATGCCGCCCACAGTCAACATTTGATGATTGGATGGCAACCATGTTTTCTTCACGGATTGCCTAATTCTTTTATAGTCCTCTGAGGTGCGGGACTGCTTGGTAAAACGCATCAAGGATTTGAATTGTTTGCCAGCCTTATAATAGCATGCCATGAAAGAGCATTGGGGATGTTCGTAAGTTCCGAGCCTGGTAAAAGCCTCCACAGATGTCCTTGGAAGTTTTTCCACAGGCAGGCCTCCGTACTCCAGCCATTCTGTATAATTTTTACCACTATCTGCCCATATTAAAGTATGGAAATCACCATGAATTTTGCAGGATTTATCCATGTAGATTCCGTCATCGTACTACCCCTAATATTTTCATAAATAGTATCATTGGCAAATTACATCGGCAAAATTTGATTTATGCCGATTGCAGACCCTAATTATTGGCAAGCATTTCTTTCTAAGACACAAAAGGATAAGCCTTTTCCCATATTAACCCCCAAGCAAAGGCAAATCTATTGAATCTTTCCCTAATACAAACTTAGCTACTTCGTTTCTCAATTGGTCTGATTGGCCGGTCAGCTCTTGGCTCGCTGCGGCGCTTTCTTCAGCCGTGGCTGCGTTATTTTGCACAACCGCAGATATTTGATTAACCCCCTGGTTGATTTGCCCTATAGCTACTGCCTGTTCCTCTGACGCCTCAGCAATTCGACTTATATATGGCACTGCAGCCAAAGTTTCCTCTGTGCTTTTTGCCAGGGCCCCTGCCGTTTCATCCGTCAACACAGAACCTGCTTTGACAGCTTCTATCGCCTGTCCTATTAAAATAGAAGTATTTTGTGCTGCCTCCGCAGATTTAAAGGCTAGGCTTCTCACTTCATCAGCAACCACTGCAAAGCCTTTGCCTACAGTACCGGCCCGGGCTGCTTCAACTGCAGCATTAAGGGACAGTATATTGGTTTGAAAAGCAATATCATCTATAAGCTTTATTATCTTTGAGATCTCCCCTGCCTTAAAGGTAATCTCTTCCATAGCCTTTGTCATATCCTTCATCTGTGCGTCGCATTTTACGAGTTCTTCACTAGACGCCTCAGCCTTACTGTATACAAGCCTTGCATTTTCCGCATTTTCTTTTGTTTGTTCTGCGACTTCGTTGATGGACACGGACAGTTCTTCTACGGAGCTTGCTTGTTCTGCGGCTCCTTGGGAAAGTGCCTGGGCAGCATTGGCAACTTGCATGGATCCCATTTGCACTTGCTCAGAAGAATCTTTTATTTGCAAAAGAGTTTCATTAAGTTTTTCAATCAATAATTCAAAATTGCTTTTAAGTTTACGAAATTGTCCATCATAGGCCATTTTTAGAGTCACTTGAAGATTGCCTTGTGCCACATGAGATAAAGCATCGGATATTTCATCAATATAGCCTTGATAATTTTTCAATTTTTCCACAGTCAAATTAAAAGCAGCGGCAAGTCTTCCTACCTCATCTTTGGAATAGATTGAGAGATTAACATCAAAATTACCATCTGCTATCTCTTGTGCAGCAAATGTGACCTTTTTGATAGGATTGGTTATTCCATTGCTTAGCAAAATAGTTAAAACTATAACAATAACTAAGGCAAACAAAAGTAAAAGTGCTATAGACCTAACAGTAGAAGCAATGCCATCCTGAAGAATAGCATTTATTGATTCTATAGGCACTCCTACAAAATATATACCAATGATTTGGTTGTTATCATCGCAGAGCGGAATGTATCCAGTCATGTATTTAGAGCCCAAAATATCGGCTTCCCCAAAATAAGAATTTCCCCTTGAGTTTTCATAATAGGCTTGTCCACTGGGGTCTAGCGCTGTACCAACCACCCTTTTACCTTTATCATCCTTGATAGTTGTTATTATCCTAATGAAATCCTTGCCCTGTTTTGCAAATATGGTTGCAACTACATTCATATCTTTCGAAAACCTATCGATATATTCGTATCGCCCCCCAATTAACTGATCATTGGCATCTACCATGTCCCCCGTGGAATTTAAACTAAATCTACCAAACTCCTCCCCAAGATATGTCTTTAACATATTGCTGGCGCTTACCAACTTTTCCTCAACCTGGTCCTTAATAATATTATCCGTTATTCCAAAGCTTTTGAATAAACCTATTGAAACAGCGGATGCAGATGAAATTATAACCAACAAAAGAATAACAATAGCCAGCCTAACTCTTAGACTCTTCATATTCCCTACCTCCCTACATGAAGAATAAAATAATGACGACTCTATAACAATATCTGCAATCTAACTAGCTAGCTATTATATCGGCTATTTTCCTTTCTTCTTTAGCAAATTAAGGAATTTTATTGAAGTTACACAAAATTTTATATGCTACCGTGGCTTATCTTTCCCCCTATGCAAAATATCCTGCAATGTTCTAGATTATCCAGATTAAAATAGAAAAGATCCCCTCCAAAATAGATTTTAACCCCTTGATAAAGCTTCCTTTTACAAATGATAGACCCTACGTATTCCCTACTAATTTCCTTCCGCAATTGCTTTATTTCTACATTCAATTCAGCAATTTTCTTATTGATTAATTGATACTGTTGCTTTAAAACTGCTAGCTTATCGGGATCTAACTCATCATCATTGAAATCACCAAACCTTGAATATTGTCTCAAGATTACCAATATTTTGTCTGCACTTTCCTTTAGGGATGCACGCTCCTGTTCTTTTGTTTTGATAGGCAGTGTATCACCCTTTACAGTACCTAGTAACTCAATTCTAGTAGGCCTTTCATTTTCATTTCCGATATTTTTAGCAATCAAATCACCATAGAGCTTTATAGAACCACCAATAACCAGTTCATTTCGTCCAGAAAGTTCAATGTTTCCTTTACACAGGACATTGCTATCAATAATGTAATCGGTAACAATATTCCCCTCGACCTCTATATCTGCATTCTCAATATATCCACTGCGCAGATCTCCACCTGCTATGACCTTTTCACCCCCAGCACCGTTAATTCCCTTGCTAATATGTATATCACCTGCCGCCTCAATCTTAGCACCCTCAACAAAACCCCTAACGGTAACATTGCCGCCCGATTTTAAAGAAAAGCCATAGCTGACATCACCGCTTACTATGACGTCCCCGGAAAAATCGATGTTTCCGGTAGTCTGGTCCACATCTGAACGAATTTGAAGCACATCACTAATATCTATATAATCTTTTGTAAACTTAACAAGCCCATCCACAGTGGCAAAAAGTTTCTTTCCATCCTCACTTAGCTCTGTGTTTTTTCCAACGGGAGACACGGGAGGTCTTCCACTCTTAGCTAGGACCTCCCCTCCAAAAATATTCATACCATTTAGGCCCTCAGTCTCATGGACTATTTCACATAAGAGGTGGCCTTTCTTTACTAGTTGAAAATAATCAAGGTTCTTGTAATCAATAATACCTTCATCATCATAATCTGGTTGGTATTCGGAATCCCTTTTCACATAGAAATTTACATATCCATCTTGCCCATCGATAGGTTCCTTGCCACGGGCTAGTTCTATTTTAATGCCAAAGATAGGTCTCTCAGCAAACTTTTCAATCATATCTTCTTTTATGCCAAAAACAATACCTTTGTCCTTCAGCGCATTGAAAATCTCTTCGCTTTTTATAGGCTCTTGTTCCTCATCCGGCTCAGTTTTGTCAAGCCTAATATAGCCCACCATGTAGTCACTACTAGTTATAACCTTTATCCTTTCATCAAGTGGCCCCTCCACACTTTTCTGGTTCATAACAGTCTCCTTTCCACATGCATTGCCTGATCTTAACAGCCTTTGCTTCTATGGCAATTCTTTCGAAAAACAACTAATTGCTTTCCCTTGCTTTATTTTCTTAATAACCGCAGTTGCGATTTACTGTTTAACCTAGTTTGTCCCCCTTTTGCACGGCCTGTTCCGGCTGTATTAAAACCACCCCTTGCTTTGAATAGGTCCCCAATACTAGCACTTCTGACATAAAATCAGCAATTTGCCTAGCCGGGAAATTTATCACAGCCAAAACCTGTTTCCCTATTAGCTCATCCTTATTATAGCACTGGGTGATTTGGGCGCTGGATTTCTTTATACCAATTTCACTAGCAAAATCCACCCACAGTTTATAGGATGGATTCCTGGCTTTTTCGAAATCTTCTACCTTAATTATTTCCCCAACCCTTATATCAAATTTCATGAAATCTTCAAATGTGACCATATAGTATTCCCTTCTGTCAAACAATTATATTTATATTAGGGCTTGCTGAACGATTCATAAAGGCCTACATTTACAATGTTATGGCCATTTGTGAATCTTACAAGTGCAAGAATAAATAGTGTATCTATCCATAATCCTTGCACTTGTAA
>CAZMMB010000105.1:5309-6144 GCA_964567325.1 uncultured Oscillospiraceae bacterium | reverse complement strand
CGTCCACAATGGTCTTGGAGAACTGTATTTCCTCAATAATCTCACTACCTATTATCGGGTGTCTTTTTATCTGCTCAAATTCATCATTGTTTAGATCTTCTGGTTTATTCAGGATGGAATCTTCTATGCCAATTTTGCCTATATCATGTATCAGGGCCGCAATCCTAATGTCGGAAATCATCCGTTTCGGCAATTTCATATAGCTGGCTATCTGCTCGGCAAAATATGATACCCGTTCAGAATGCCCCCTAGTATATGGATCCTTTGCATCAATTGCCCGGGTTAAGGCAGTAATTGTACGCATATGCATGGAATTGCTTTCCCAGTAGAGCTTAAATGAATACCTGGCCAGTAAAAGTGGCAGGATGAAAAGCAAAACAAAAAAGCTACCGTATTCCAGGTTGAGCAATATAGCTATGAAAATCCCCAGTGGAATGGTGGACAATACATTAGGCAATATCCCTAAAATAGTATTTGATATCATCCGTAAAAAACTTTCCTCTCCCCCTGATACAAAATAGAAGACGAAAAGCACTAGATTAACAGCAATAGTTACTATGGCAAAGATGCTGGCAGGCAGTATTGAATATGGAAAAGAGAAAGACTCCCCGTAACCTCCCACCATTAAAAGGGACTGGCCCCCGATAAATATCGATAGGATTATATTGGATGTGTTGAATAGTTCTTTCATTGGTTCCTGAAGCAGTTGGTGTTTTATTTTACCTGTTTCACGATCAGTTGAAAATAAAAAGAAGGTGGACAAAAAGAAAAGCGCAATAGTAACATGAAATCCATACATCATTGCCCCAGCCACAACAGGGACAAAAGATATTTC
>CAZMMB010000105.1:4611-5299 GCA_964567325.1 uncultured Oscillospiraceae bacterium | reverse complement strand
CTATAAATACCGGCAAAGCGCGGCAAAGGGACAGGAGTATCAACATTACAAGCCAATTAACTATATCCATGGCCTGCAGCTGGTGGCCGGCTGAAACATATAGCCATATCTTTATACAACTGTAGGCTAAAGTTGCGGCTCCTGCAAACATTACTAGTGATATGTACGATTTTTGTCTAATTCTCATGCTCGCTTCCTTTTTAATCTTTCAAAAGCAGATCCGGAGCCGAAATTACTATACTATTTTACGCAGAAGAATGCACCGCTTGAAAGCAGTAAAGCACAAAGACTTGACAATACCAATACAACCTTTTTCACGATATAGCCCTCCTTTTAGGTACTCTGCCATACCGCTACACAGGCAGGCTATATCCGCTCCGCTAATTTTACTTCCAATTTATAGGTTCCGGTTCTGCTTTTAAACTATATTTGTTCTTTCCTATCCTGCTACATGTTTTGTTATACAACGGTTCAATGCATCTAGGACTGCCCTCACAACTGCATCATCATGGTGCTCTCTAACAAAGGAACTGCCAATGTAGTAGGCCCCCTTGTTATCGCTTAAAGTTACGATATTAGCTGGTCTGCCACCAATTTCCATAACCTCTGAGGAAATCATTTCAAAGCGCCTGGGCTTACCCGCATTATTTGTGATAAACTGAGGAATTCCATCCAGAGTTGCCAGGGC
>CAZMMB010000105.1:1637-4601 GCA_964567325.1 uncultured Oscillospiraceae bacterium | reverse complement strand
TGGGAGGCAGTACTTCTTGCAGTATAAGATGATTTACCCTCAAAGTGGATATCATCACAAGATAGATAAACGGTAACATCCCCCCGTCCATCCAAATATTTAATATCTATTCCTAAATAACAAAGTCGAGAGGACTTTTCAGACATGTCGGGATGAATTTGGGCAATACTAATAATGCGATAATCAACCTCTATGCCAAAAGCGGCCATTAGTGCAGACTGTATATCCCTAGTAAGGGACTTAGGCGATTTCGCTGTGCTGGCCAGAATATGTATCTCCGCTGGTGTCTCATCATCTAATAGTACAACCTTTGCTGCATATACCCCATCCAAACGGCAAACAAGTTCTTGCCAAGATTGGGCAGATGATTTCCTATCTGATTGCGTCACAAAATATACCTCCGATTACATACTGGACAATATTCTACCTGATATTGTATCATCTTAGGAGGAATTTTGAAAGAATTTTTAAAGAACATTCATTTATTGAACAACCATGACCGTCTTATCGGTAATATGCAACAGTTTTGTAGTAACGCTGCCCAAATACAACCTTCTCCGCAATGAGCCCATACCATTTGACCCTATTACAATTAAATCCACATTTCTCTCTTTAGCATAATCAGAGATAACATTTGCAAATCTCCCTGCAGGATCATCCAGGGTTACCGTTTCCACATCTATACCCTCTAAAAGCTTTCTAGAGTCCTCCAAAAGCTTAGCAGCTTTCTCCTGGGCCTCTTTTATAAGGCGGGGCCAATCTAAAGACATGCTGGATTGAGCAAAACGAGGATTTGGGTAATAGGGGGCAGTCGTCACTATACTCATAACATGGAGCAATATAACCTTACTGTTGAATTGTTCTGCAATTACCTTTGCCTTTAACAAGGCCCTATCCGAGTATTCCGAGCCATCGATAGGCACTAGAATGGTTTTCATCTTTCTTCCTCCTTCCGAAAATTAACCAATTTCATTTGCCCGGTTTAACAATTTAGCTTAAATGCCTAAATTATTCATTGTTTTAACAAAATAGGGTACAAATTTTGCAACCCCCTTTTCGTTCAAATGCCTTTGGTCATAGAAATCAGCCTTCACATCTAATCCCATATTATTGTAATGGACCAGATTGTTAAAATCAACATAGGCCACTTCCCTCTCTTTAGCTAATTCATAGACTCCATTATAATACATTTTTTCCTCAATACTTGCATTGGAGGGCGATTTGAATAAGAGCAAGTCAATAGCTTCAGCCTCCGCCAAATCTATTATCTTATTCAAGTAGTCTATGTTCTTTTCAACACCGATTTTACTTTCACTTACTTTTGATACATCCTTCCAGACGACCTGGTCCGATACTTCGTTGAGCCTAACATGGCCTTTTTCCGGGTCTTTGGCTTTCTTGTAGCTTCGAACATAGTCTGGCTCTTTAAGCTCTTCCCACCGGTCATGGTATTTCATTATATTAAAAAGAAAGTACCTCCTCTCTCCCTTTGGGACAGAAGAAATTATCATTTCTATCTTATTTTTAGACAGGGGAATGGGGTCAATTGCAGTATGATTTGTCGCCTCATCCTGATAATCATTATCCTGAATAGCCATGTGTATTTCCACGACCAAAAGCTCGGGTCTTTGGGTCTTTAAAGCCTCTAGCATATAATGATAAGTTATCCATAGGGGCTGCTGTTGAGTCGTGAAAACATAGGAATTAAGCCCTGTTTCCTTATGAAATATTTTAGGGTCTATAGAACAATAGGCATGGCTGGAACCAAAGAATAAAACATCTAAGCTATTGGCTTCCTCATTGTATAAGCCCGCAACCTTAGCCGTCATATTCCATCTGCCCTCAATCTGCTTATGCATCAGGACTTGGCTAGCTTCCCTCAATGCCAGCAGAAAAATCAGGGAGAACACTATTATACCTACTATACGCTTTACTGTTTTCATCCACACCCTCAAAACTGGAAATATATAAATTGACTGGCACTATAACCAGGTCCATAAATTCCAAAAATAATAATTGAAAAAATTAAAGACAGATATATCAGCCATCGAAAAATAAAACCCTGCCTTTCAAGCCCTTCCCTAATATGAATCCCCTTATACTGTGCAATACTTACAAGAAATAGCAAGGCTATTGAGCTGATGCCTAGCCAGAAACTGCCTATGGAAAGACCTAGATCATATAAGGTTCCATCAGTCAGTATCCACGGATTCCAAATAGAAAACATCCTTTTAACTATTCCCAAGGCAGACCTTATTCCCGGTGCACGGAAAAATATCCAGGCGAAATTCACCAAAATATAGGTGGTTATTATCTGCATTGTTTTATAGCTGTATGATTCCAAACCTATATTGAAGGTTTTGGCAATCCATACCTTTGCCGGCCTGCTTGCTTGTCCAATCACTTGAAAAATACCATGCAAAAATCCCCACACGACAAAGGTCCAATTGGCACCGTGCCATAGGCCACTCACGAGAAACACTATCATTATATTAAGGTATTTTCGTAAACTTCCCTTTCTATTCCCTCCTAGTGGGATATAAAGGTAGTCCCTAAACCAGCTTGATAGGGATATATGCCAGCGACGCCAGAATCCGCCGATGCTCTTTGCAAAATAAGGTTGGCGGAAGTTATCCATCAATCTGAAGCCCATGACCTGGGCACTACCCTTTGCAATGAGTGAATAGGATGCAAAGTCACAGTAAATTTGAATGCCGAAAAACAAGGTTGCCAGAACTAAAACCAACCCCTCATAATCAGCATAACTGTTATAGACCTGGTTTACTAGCACTGCTACCCGATCTGCCACTACTAGCTTTAAAAACAA
Source organism: uncultured Oscillospiraceae bacterium (assembly GCA_964567325.1). Classification (GTDB taxonomy): domain Bacteria; phylum Bacillota; class Clostridia; order Peptostreptococcales; family Anaerovoracaceae; genus UBA1426. The sequence continues at coordinate 1,774 of CAZMMB010000105.1, read as the reverse complement.
TCCCCAAAGCATCAGCAAAAGACCCTTTCTTACCCTTTCATAATCAAAGTAATGACGCCTGCTGATTTGCACCAAAAGGTTTTTTGACCTCTCAATAGGCCCTGCAACAAGTTGGGGGAAAAATGATACAAACAGGG
>CAZMMB010000105.1:413-1627 GCA_964567325.1 uncultured Oscillospiraceae bacterium | reverse complement strand
ATATTTCAAAAGGTTTTTTTCCACGTAAATATCCTTGCGGTAGACATCCATAGTATAGGAAAGGGCCTGAAATGTATAGAAGGATATACCCACTGGCAAAATCACATCAAAAGCTGGATTCAAAAGCTCCATACCTAAGTAAGCCAAGGCTTTGTTGGCGTTACTAATGAAAAAGTCAAAGTATTTAAATAAAAATAGTATTGCTAGGTTGGAGGCCATAGACAAAAAAACCCAAAGCCTTTTGCGCAACAAGGATTTTCTAGCAACAGTTTTTTTAAGGCTACCCTTTCCATCAATCAGCTGATTTTCCCTACCAATCAACAGTCCGCTTAAATAGGTAATAAATGTGGATAGGGCTATAAGCAAGGCGTATTTTGGATTCCAGGACATATAAAAGTAATAGCTAGAAATCAAGAGCCAAACATATCGAATCCTATGTGGAAATGCGAAATACAGCAAAACCACAATTGGAAAGAATAACAAATAACTGAAAGAATTAAATAGCATTAACTTCCCTCTCACTATTCACCCGTATCAAATAAAAACGGTCCCTGTTTCGAATTCTATACAATTCTATACAGAATAAGAATTCAAGTCAAGAACCGTCTTCGGCAAATATAAAATCCGGGACAGGGTCCCAGCAAATACTACACTTCCAGCTCTATATCCCTGTGTTTAATCTTCGTTATAAAGATATAGATGACTATACCCACAATAACCCAAGATATGCCTAACTTCATGGCTTGAGGCGACAGGCTGAACCATACAATTCCAATGACAACAAGTCCAATCAAGGGCAAGATTAGGTGTTTAAAGTTCTTCTTAGATTTCTTCTTGTATTTAAAGTAATATATCACAGTGAAATTCAGTATTATAAAGGCTGACAAGGCTCCAAAGTTAATTAACTCTGCTAAATCCTGTATCCCCTGTGTAAAGCCTAGGGTAATAACCAGCGAAATTATTGCAATTAATATTGTGGCTACATGAGGTGTTTTAAATTTAGGATGGACGCTTGCCAAGGGCTTGGGTAAAAATCCGTCCCTAGCCATAGAGAACAGGATTCTAGATATAGCCGCCTGGGCAACTAGACAGTCTGCAATACCCCAGGCCAGGCCTGTGGCAAGAGCACATATCCACATAACTGCAGGTCCCCCAGCAAGATGTGCAACCTCATAGAAGGCCTCATCGATATCATTAAAAGTAGAAAGCCCTTC
>CAZMMB010000105.1:0-403 GCA_964567325.1 uncultured Oscillospiraceae bacterium | reverse complement strand
GCCCTTCCCAGGGAATTACACATGCCGCTAGGTAAGTCTGGACAAAGAAAAAACCGCCAACCAATACCAAGGCCCAAATGCTGGCACGGCCTATTGCATCCGGTCCCCCAGTCGTTTCCTCAGCCAAGGTTGATATTCCATCGAAGCCTAGGAAGGATAGGACGCAAACGGATACTGCACTAAGGACTATACTGACACTGAACTTATCTGCATTGAATATGGGTTTCAAAGTGAAACTTACACCAGGTGTAGTAATTATGTAATGCAGGGCAGCAACACAAAAAATAATGAAGACAATGACTTCAAAGACCAACATAATCCAAATTAACTTAGATGTGAACTCTATTCCAATAACAATAATAACAATATTAAAACAGACAAATAAAAGAATCAACACACAAAA
>CAZMMB010000104.1:690-6201 GCA_964567325.1 uncultured Oscillospiraceae bacterium | reverse complement strand
TTTTTAATTTATAAGGAAAAATGAGGAGAATATTAAAGATGGAATATAAATACAAATTCCGGTTTCCACTTGTGCTGGCGCTGATTATCACTGCATGCATGTTGTTCGCAAGCTGCGGGCAGCCCACCGCTCCACCGGAAAGTCCTGATCCGCCCTCCCTTGATGATCAGGTACCTGAAATCGTTCGCAACATGGTGCTTTCCTATCTGCGCGAAAAACACGACTATGACGGCATCGACGGCACCGTCTACTTTGCGGATGACGAACCCGATGAACCACTGGAAGGAGATTTCCGCATAGACAGCATAGTTTATGCAGGCGAGACCCGCCTGTATGAGACCATCGGCGTCGCCTATGAGGTAGCCTATAGCGGTTATCATTTTTTAAGGAAGGATGCTAATGATGAGGGTGCCTACTATTGGAGTGCCGGCCAACCCTATTATGTTGTTCTTTCGCGCAGCGGTTACGATGACAGTTGGGACAGAGTTCTCGGTTTCAATTACACCGGGAAGGATAAGAAAATTGAGGATGTGATTGTAGAGGTTGCTTACATGTTGATGGATATCGAAGTTTCTTTAAAGCTTGACGGTTATCCTCAATATGTGGGTCCCGGTTCTGCCCCTAACTTCTTCAACGAAGAACCTGAGAAAGAAATCCTAAAGGAATATGAGCCCATCTATAGCGAAGGAGATTACTGGCTGCGTCTCAATTATAAGGATCTCACCGCCACTTGTTATTATAATGCCCAGAGAGATGTTGTTCGAATAAATAGCATTGAAACAACATGCACTGATGTGGCGACCCATCGCGGCATCAGGATCGGTATGACGCGGGATGAGGTGCTTTCCGCTTATCCGGCTATTTATGACACACCGTATTGGTGCTATGAGGGAGATTATCTCTGGTACTGCGACAACGACGGCGGCTGGGGCGCCGCGCTGCTGTTTTATTTTCAAGACGATGTTGTGAAAGAAATTCAACTTATCAACATGTTTGACTGACAGTCTTTATCAACCTGCTAGGGGTAGCCTATCAATTTCACTATACCCCATTAAAGGAGTAGAAAATGAATAGCATCTTAAGATATGCTTTATGGGCTATGCAGATTATCTCATTCGTAGGCATTGCCTATGTACCTGTTGCCTTTCTTATGAGAAAAAAGCTGTTGCCGCTGCGCCAGATTGCAAATTTCCTATTCCTGTCGTGGATGATAGTTGTGCTGTATGTTACCGTCTTTGGAAGCGTTGTTTGGGGTGTAACGGTTTTTAGCCCGGGAAAAGTTCCTGCAAATATAAATCCTCTCCCCGTGATTATGGAGTGGTCAAATCACTCAAGCAGGATTTTCGGCCAGCTTTTAGAAAATACTCTTATGTTTATGCCCGTAGGCTTTCTGATGCCCATGGTGCTTAAAAGTTCCCGGAAAGCCGGACAGGCATTTTTCTACATAATTATGTTTACCTTTGTTATAGAAGTTTCGCAATACATTTTAGGGACAAGGGCTGCCGATATGGCCGATATTATAATGAATACTTTCGGCGGGATTATTGGATATGTATTCTTTGGGATCTGCAACAATATATTGAAGAACTACAATTGGTGGAACACCCTTTGCAAATCCGATATCCCGCTCACTTCGGTGCAACCTCCAAAAATAATGTCAACCGGTAAAACAGCGGTAATATTTTCAAGCATATTGGCCCTTGCTGTAAGCTCCAACGCACTTTTCATGCACCTTCACAGCTCTAATATATCTTCTTACTCTCAAACGAACATCGAAGGCAAAGAACAAAAAACTTATAGTAGATCGTATGAAATTGAAAGCGATATTAATTATGGTATGGGAATTTACCAACCGACGGAAGAAGACATTCAAATCGATCAAAAGTTGCAGGAAATTCGTGAACGAAATGTTGAACTGAATCAACAAATGTTAGAAGATGCAAAAGAGAAAGGTATAGAATTGCCTGAGGGCGCCATGATTTCAAATACACCATCCAATATTTTAGGGTATATAATTGAATGGCCTTTTTTTGATGAACCTCAGCTTCGTCTAATTTATCAATCGTACGAGGATTATCTTTTAGCCGAACCGGATTATTTTGAGCCGTATGATTCAAATGTAAGCGTTTCTGCAAGAAGATCACTGGATCCTCGCATCAATACTTTGCTTTATGGCCCTGAGGTTGACCGCTCAAATGGAATATTAAAAGACTATCAAAGAGAAAATTTGTACGCCATGGAAGCTATCAAACAAACAGGAGAATATACAACCATTGTATTAGGCAAAGTCTCGGTAAATGAAAAATGGAAAGTTATATTTGAGGGCAGCTATTATGAATTACGCTCAATAGTTCTATAGACATCTAAATTTTTTATTTTCTCGGCTCGACTTTGTCCTTCCATCAAGCGTTGAGTGGCCGTTCATTCTTTTACCACGGTTCTTTTTCAATAATTAGGGCTTGCTGAATGATTCATAAAGGCCTATATTTGCAATGTTATGGCCATTATGAATCTTACAAGTGCTAGAATAAATAGGGTATTTCCATAATCCATACACTTGTAATGATGGAATAATAAGGATAATGATTTCCATCTGTTCAGCTCGCCAATAATTAGGGTCTCAATCGGCATAAATCAACCTTTGTCCGATTGCCGGCAGATCTCATCTGCTAACTGAACGGATACTGGCCTCCAAAATAATCCGTTCAGCAGATCCTAATTACTTGTACTCTCAGTTTTATATATTTCCTTGATCAGTGCATCTGTTTCTTCTACATTCTGATGGTAGTACCACGGGGATTTTGTTTCTGAAACACCGGGAAGTATATGGGTTGAGAAATCATCCCCCCTCATGTTGGGGGCTTTTTTTACAAGTTTTAACGCCATGGTTAAATCTAAATTAGATTTAACATTTTTTTGAATAGTTTTTACTATTTGAGTCAGATTTTTCCCGATGCTCTGCTCAAATGCTGATTTAAGAAATTGTTGCTGCGCCCTTTGTCTGTCCAAATCACCCTGCGGATAATCGGGATAACCCTTATCCCCCTGGCGAAACCTCAAAAACTTAACAGTAGTTTCCCCATCCAATAGCTTAGGTCCTTTTGGAATGTCAATATACAAGGGAGGTTTATCGCTTTTGTCCGTATACCGCATATGAAATGGGATCTCCATGGGCACACCGCCTATGCTTTCGACAATATTCTCCACGCCTTTGAACTCGATTACCGCATAATAATGGATGGGCATTCCAAATAATAGGTCACTCACTGCCTTGGCTGTATTGTTGATGTCTTTTCGATAGGCTGCATTGATTTTCTTTTCAGCAGCACTGCTATAGCCTTCCCTGTAATAATATGTATCTCTGGGTATGGAGATCATATCTACACACCCTCGGTCGATATCGAAAATAGCGAGCAGAATAGTATCTGTCAGACCACCGTTGACCCCGGCGCAGAGGATGTTCACCTTTTGGCCCTCTGAAAACATATCGTAATAGGGGCTGCTTTGATTAACGATACTGTGAAATTCAAACTCCTTTTCAATCACAGGATCATCTTCACCAGAAAAAACATGTGCATTTCCCAGTCCGCGCAAGCCTAAAGGGACAGCAGTGAAAATAACTGTGAATATTATAAAAAATACTGCAAATGATCTAATAAATTTACCGCAGCGCGCCATTTCTTATTGTTACCTCCATCAAGCCTACTCTGTAAAGTATTTAGTTTTACAAATGGTTAGACTTTCTTTTCCTATTACAAGTTCCGTTTGATTTGCATTTTTATTCGGATTATCATATTTATATCTGCCCCTACCGGCCCGGACTAAAATTTCTCTTTTATTCCCTCCTGTGCCTTGGGCAGAAGCAGGAATGGTGCAAATGGATCATCGGGATCTTGTATTACAGGAAAATCGACAAATGTTATATTTTTGCCCGCATGAAACCAATTAATCAGCTTCTTTGTCTTACCTATGCTGAGGTTCGTTTCCATTCTCTTAGACAGTAGTTGATAGAGCTTTTTGACCGATCCAATCCTTACATCGAAGTTTTGTTCAATCATTGCTCCAAGAAAAGCCTTCTGCATCTCTATGCGATCAATATCTCCTTTCGGATAGCCCATCCTATAACGAACCAGCATTTCTGCCTTTTCTCCGTCAAGCAGCTGCATTCCCTTCTCAAGATTTATAGTAAGATTTTGACAGGGGTCTTCATAATACATTTTTATAGGTACATTGAACTCCACGCCGCCCAGAGCATCAACTATATTCCGGAAGTGGCCCGTATCAAGCTTGATGTAATTATGTATTTCAATACCGAGCATTTCTCCCAGCCTTTTCGTTACTTCTTTTGGAGGATTTTCACTGGCATAAGATGAGAGCTTTACCTTGGCAACACCGGAATTTTTATCATCAAGAATACCTACATTCCTTGGAAGAAATGAAATGTTTATCCCTTTTATCTCATCGTTGCACTCAAGTAGGATAACAGTATCCGGGATGTTCGAATCTTCCGTGCTGCACATTATCAGAACATTTACTTGCTCTTCTTTTACAAGATCGCTCGCCAAAGAAATAGGATTGGACAATAATCCAAATGCAAAGAAGATGATAACAATCACATATATTGCACCTGCTATCGGCCCGGTTTTTTTGTATTTCACAATATTCCTCACTCTTTCACCGATGTTGGTTTCACGAAAAGCGAGAGTGTAACTTTTCACGATTCCAACCTGATTTGAAACCATATTCAGCAGTGTTTCCGCATAATCTTCGCCGCTGCCTGACTTTAAGGCCTTAACAGCTCCCTCATCACACGACATCTCCATATCTTTATCGAAAAACAGAAATGCAATCCATAATACCGGATTGAACCAATGTACACATAAGGTTAAAAAAACCAACGGCTTTATGAGATGATCAAATCTTCTGATATGATATAGTTCGTGAAGCAATATATGGCGAAGCTGTTCCCTTCCCTGTCCATCCGGCAAACCATCTGCAGAAGCCGGCAGCATCACCTTGGGTCGAAATATTCCATGTACAAAAGGACCCTCAACCTTATCCGATTCGTATACATCAACTTTTCTGCGGATTCGAAGTGCAGACTTACATTCCTCCACAAGCTCGTAATCTCCAAAGAAAACCGCAGTCTTTATGCTCCTGTAGAGCTTTCTATAAGATACTATGTTGTAAAGAAGCAGAGCAAAGATTCCCAAAGCCCATAACATGAGCACTGGCATGGTAAAATAGTCAGTAGATACAGATTCAGCAGCCAACTGCATTGAGGCCAACTCCCTTGTTGTTTCTGCCGCGGCCCCTTGCTGCAGGTCGGGCACCAATCCCAATTCCTGTGCCCTATGTCCTGATAAAACCTCAAAATCAAAAGCATCCGACAATGATATTACCTTGAGTGAAGATGTATAAGTATCAAGACTGGTCTTCAACCTTCCCAACATGCTAAATATAGAAGAAAAAGAAATAGGGCAGATCATCCTATACAAGACGATTGCCCAC
>CAZMMB010000104.1:0-680 GCA_964567325.1 uncultured Oscillospiraceae bacterium | reverse complement strand
CCCAAGCTTGATCGCAGAATTATTATAATCAGGGCGGTAATTCCAGCTGTGATGCTCATATTCAAAACCGTCAAATACACATCTAGCATTTTACCTGCCCTTTTCCTTTCTGCTGGCATCGATGATTCTTTTTAATTCCATAGCCTCCCCTTCTGACAGAGGCTCTTTTCTTAAAAAAGTTGCCAAGAACATAGGCAGAGACCCTTCGAAAGATTTTTCCAACAGTTCTTTGCTTTCCTGTATTTGGATTTCTTCCTTCCCCACGAGATAAGTCACTGTTGCATTTTCGTTTCTAAGTATACCCTTCTCGCATAGTTTCCTTAAAACCGTATAAGTGGTTGATTTCTTCCATTTCAAAATTTCCAAGCACAATGACACAAGTCTTGTTGAATTCACCGGTGCATGATCCCAAACCACCTCCATGAATTTGTATTCGGATTCGAATAGCTTATAACCGGACATTCTTTCCCTACCCTTCATTTTTATTCAATTTAGATTTATCTTAATAAACCTCGTGCGTTTAGTTTATCGCAGTAAACCTACACTGTCAACGGTTTTTTAATCAAATACTAAATAAGCTATAATATATCAATTAATCACAGATACTCGGCGGATCACAATTGCCACATGATAATTGTGACATTGGAGAAGATTTGATATAATTAAGAAAAGTTGAGATC
>CAZMMB010000103.1:0-6227 GCA_964567325.1 uncultured Oscillospiraceae bacterium | reverse complement strand
TTATATGACAAGCTGTCCCCAGGTTGCAGGGAGTATCCACTTACATAATCTTCCTGTCCTTCTCGTCGGTTACCATAAGCAGGGTTCCGATTTTTGGCCTATTAGACAGATAGATATACCTTTTAAAAACACCCTTCATCACAAGCCCACCGATGGAAGAATGGAGAATATCTTCCCTGGATCCCCCATGAATAGTTGTCAGGAGCCCCACCCCTGCCCACAGGGCCCCCTCTATGCCTAGCAAGTCCTCTTTTTTGCCAATCTCATCGGTAGCTATAACCCTGGGTGACATGCCTCGGATTAACATCAGCATACCTTCGCTCTTGGGGCAACCATCTAAAACATCCGCCCTATGGCCTAGGTCAAAGCTGGCTAAACCATCCTGGCTGCCTGCAATTTCTGATCTTTCATCGCATACACCTACCCTTAACCCAAGCATGCTTAGATTCCGTATGATATCCCTTAAAAGCGTTGTTTTACCGCACATTGGAGGGGATATTATTATAGTATGAAGAAAGCCCCCCCTCTCATCAAATAACCGGGGTATTAGCTTATCAGACACCCCGATTATTTCCCTACACCTCCTAATATTTAGCGAGGATATTTCTTTTATAGCCTTTACTTCTTTTTCAGCCATAATTACTTTGCCACACAAGCCAACCCTATGCCCACCCTCTATGGTGATGAAACCCTTTGACAGCTCATCTTTGTAGGCATAGGCTGAATGGTTTATTATTGAGTCAAAAATATCATTTATAGACTGGCTGTTAGTGGCCAAACTGAATTCACCTTTTAAAGTGTATTCTTTGCCTTGGGATATTAGAATTATTGGACTACCGACCCTGATTCTAATTTCATCGAGGGGAAGTTTGTTTTCCTTTATGAATAGGCCTATTTCACGCCCCATCTTAAAGGGCAGCTTGGCCAATATTTCCTCTGTACCCTTCATTGCCTACCTCCCTTTTAAATCTATGTCAAGAAGGGTAACTATATTCCACATAAAAAAAGGCAGGGTAAATTACATTACCATTCTGCCTTTCTGCTCTTAAAAATTATTACTGTTCTTCTTCTAATGGAATTATAGTCAGCTTGACCTTTTCAATCCTCCTATCGCTGACAGCTTCAATTTTGAAGGTAAGATTGTCCACTACCACAACAGGATAATCAGGTAAATTCCCGTCTGGGATTTCTCCTAATTTCTCCAGGAGAAAGCCCCCTAACGTTTCACTATTTTCTGACTCTAGCTCGAGGTCAAGATGATCATTCAAATCATAGAGGGATATAAGTCCACCCAAAAGGTAAGTGCTTTCATCCAGCTGGATAAATTCCTCCTCCTCATCATCAAATTCATCATCTATATCCCCCATTATTTCCTCAACTAAGTCTTCCATAGTCACGATACCCGAAAATCCTCCGTATTCATCGATCAAAATTGCAATATGTTGTTTACTACTTTGTAAATCCCTAAACAGGTCGTCTATATTTTTGCTTTCAGGCACGAAATATGGTTTTCTTAGAATTTCCTTAATGTCTATGTTTTCAAAACCCTCCGACCAGGCGGATATGAGGTAATCCTTTATATTCAATATCCCTATAATATTGTCGCTATCATTTTCATATACAGGTATTCTGGAATACCTTAGCTCCATGAGTTCATTAATATATTCTTCTTGGGGATCATCTATATCAATTGCGAACACATCGGTCCTAGGGGTCATTATTTCATAGGCCAATTTGTCATCAAAAGCGAATATGCTATTGATCATTTTAGCCCCATCCTCTTTAATGAATCCACTTTCCTGACCCACTTCAACCATGGACATGACTTCATCTTCTGAAAAAGCATCCTGTTCGTTTACTACACTTTGCCTTGTAATTTTTAGTAGTAGGGTAACCGATTTAGACAGGAACCAGACAAATGGTGCCGTAATTTTTGAAACTACCAGGATTGATTTTACAGTAAACCTAGCAATTTTTAGCGAGTGTTGTAGGGCAATCCGCTTTGGGTAGAGTTCGCCAAATACCAGGGTGAAGTAGGATAGAATAATCGTCATAAGAACTACCGCCACCTGGGTGGGATAGGGAATATGCATACTATCCAGCAAGCTTGCTACATCCGAAGCCATACCTGTTGCAGCTGAAGCACTAGCCAGAAACCCAGCCAAGGTTATAGCAACTTGGATTGTAGACAGAAAACTATTTGGCTGTTCAAGAAAATCCAAAATCAGCTTTGACCTTTCATCCCCTTCCTGGGCCAAAACCTTTATCTTATTCTTGTTTATCGATACTATTGCCATTTCTGACGCCGCGAAATAGGCGTTTATGAGAATTAAAAAAGCTAAAAAAAGTAGTTGCAAACCGACTGATATACTCGGATCAGGGTCCATTAATTTTCCTCCTCAATAACACTTTTGCTAATTGTGCAAGGTCATTATACCACTATTTACCTTTAGAAACCATATAATTTTCTCCGACAGGCTGGCTTGTCCTAATCTTCAATATTTGCTGGGCATGGGGGGCATTTTCGATGGGCTGGCCGTCTTCATCTGTCATATAGTCCAGGGTCTGTTTAAATGGCGATATACCCGGGCCAAAGATTTCAATTTCGTCCCCTAAAGACATTTTATTCCTCTGTTCCACTGTGGCCAACCGAGTATTGTGATTATAATCCTTAACTAGCCCAGTAAAAGTATATTCCCTAATATATTGGCTGCTTTCGTAATTTTGCCCTTCTTCATGGGGCTTTCCGAAAAAGAAACCTGTAGTATATTCCCTATGGCTGGTCTTTTTTGTTTCAACAAGCCATTCCTCGTTAAAGGTCCATTCCTCACCTTTTTCATAATAGTAATCTATAGCCCTCCGGTAGGCACCAGTCACTAAGGCTACATAAAAAATACCTTTAATTCGTCCCTCAATTTTCAAAGAATCCAAACCGGCTTTAATCAGTAGCGGTATATGCTCAATCATACATAAGTCTTTTGAATTAAAAATATAAGTCCCTCTTTCATCCTCATCCACAGGATAGTAATGGCCAGGCCTCTCTTCCTCAACCAGATGGTAACGCCATCGGCAGGGGTGGGCACATTCCCCACGGTTAGCATCCCTTCCTGTCATGAAAGATGAGAGAAGGCACCTACCGGAATATGATATGCACATAGCACCGTGAACAAATGCCTCTAATTCTAGTGAGTTTGGTGTTTCCGCCCGAATTTCGCCAATCTCTTTCAAGGATAATTCCCTGGCAAGCACGATTCGCTTAGCCCCCTGCCTATGCCAGTAAAGGGCTGATAATTTATTGCAGGTATTTGCTTGTGTACTGATATGAAGTTCGGCCCTGGGGTACTTATCCTTCATCCATTGGAAAACACCAGGATCCGATACTAAAAATCCATCAATAGGTATATCCATAATCTCATTTATATACATTGATAATTTATCAATATCCTCATTATGAGGAAAAATATTCAAGGTGAGATAAATCTTGCGATTCCTCTCATGGGCATATTTTGATCCTTCCCATAGTTCATCTACGGTAAAATTTCGAGAACCTGCTCTTAGTCCGAAATTCTCACCACCGCAGTAAATCGCGTCTGCACCGTATTCTATGGCAATCTTTAATTTTTCCAGGTCTCCTGCAGGAGCCAGCAGTTCAATCTTTTTTTTCATTGTTTTACCAGCCTTAATCTATATACTTGGCCTTATTTCTTAAATGCTCTTCATAGGTTAATGAAAATACATGCGATCCATCCCCCTTTGCCAAAAAGAAAAGATAGTCTGTATTCTCAGGCCAAAGAGCCGCATTTATAGATTCTATTCCCGGTGAACATATCGGTGTTGGTGGCAATCCCGCATGAATATATGTATTATAGGGCGATTTGATCTGTGTGTCGGCAGTACTTAGGGCAGGCTTCTGTTCCCCTAATATGTATTGAATTGTTGCACAAGACTGCAGGGGCATACCTATTTTTAATCGATTTTGGAAAACACCCGATATTATAGGTCTATCTTTTGATACAAGTGCCTCCCTTTCAATTATGGAGGCCAGTATTATGACCTCATTTATATCCTTGTCTAGCTCTTCCATCCGTCTCATATGGTCTTCTGTAAAAACCAAATCGAACTGAGAAAGCATTTTATCTACGATTTCATATTCATCAGAATTAGTATATATTTCATAGGTTTCTGGAAATAAAAAACCTTCAAGCCTATTTTCCCCCTGGGGGACCTGGTCCAAAAACCAATAATTGAACTTGGCTTTTTCTATAACATCATAAAAGGCTTCCCGCCCTATTAGTTGTTGTGATTCCAACACGTCGGCGGTTCTTCTTATGTCATAACCCTCAGGAATCGTAAATCGCATGGTATCGGAAAAACCCTTTAAAAGCAAGCGCATTATTTCATCCATTGTCATACCTGGACTAAGGGAATAATTACCGGACTGATATTTACCATCATACCCATCTAGCCTGGATTTAATTCGAAATACCAAATCATCAGAAATAAGACCCTCTGACTTTAAAATCTGTCCTATGGTTTTTGTAGCCGCCCCCCTTGGAACCGATACGGAAATGTAACTTTTATTCCCAGGCATCAGGGGATTAGTAGCCCTAGAAAGCCAAGTGGTAAAAAACATTGTACCCAGTATGATGAGCAAGAGAATCAGGGTTAATGTGAAAAATGCAAATCTTTTTTTGCTCTTGATTCGAATCATATCGCCTTTCATTACTCCTTGGAACGGGAAAGATATTCACCTGTCCTGGTATCGATTTGTATGACTTCACCTTCTTCTATGAATATGGGAACCTGTATAACTGCACCTGTTTCCACCCTAGCCGCCTTAGTCACATTGGTTGCTGTGTCACCCTTTACACCAGGTTCCGTTGATACCACTTTTAAGTCAACAAAATTGGGTGGCTCAACAGAAAAGGCATTCCCCTTATAGAACTTGATGGTTGCCACATCATTTTCTCTTATATATAGCATAGCATCTTCCACCTGATCGGCCATCAAGGGCAATTGTTCGAAGTTTTCCTGGTCCATAAAATGAAATAATTCTCCATCGCTGTATAGATACTGCATCTGCTTGGTTTCAATATGGGCTTTTGGAAACTTGTCATTAGGATTGAAGGCCTCTTCCCTGGTGGCACCGGTTAAGATATTCCTGTGCTTTGTCCTGACAAAGGCCGCCCCTTTTCCCGGCTTCACATGTTGGAAATCGAGTATTATATGGGGTTCACCATTGATTTCAAAAGTGTTTCCCTTTCTGAAGTCGCCTGCATAAATCATTAGTCTTTCCTCCAATATTTAGTTTAAATAATTATCAATTCTTTCTCCGACTTGGTTAAATTAATTATACCTGATGGTGTAACGATTGCCAAGTCTTCAATGCGAACACCAAATTCCTTTGGCAAATAAATACCCGGCTCTAGGGTTACAACCATGTTTTCTCTGAGAACTTCATGACTTTTTGCATTTAAGGTAGGTGCTTCGTGGATTTCCAGCCCCAGTCCATGACCAGTACCGTGGCCGAAGAATGACCCGTATCCACATCCTTCAATAATATCCCTGCATGTTCTATCAGCATCCTTACAGCTAAGCCCCTCTTTCACAGCCTTGCAGCCTGCTTTTTGGGCTTCCAATACAATGCCGTATATCTCCTTTTGCTTGTCAGTCACAGATCCTAGGGCAAGGGTCCTTGTCATATCCGAACAATAGCCATCAACCCTACAGCCAAAATCAATGGTAACAAAATCTCCCTTTTCCAGCTCCTTATTGCTTGGGCTCCCGTGAGGCAGGGATGTCCTGACGCCGGAAACCAATATTGTTTCAAAGGCTAGGGAATCAGCCCCCTCTTTTCTCAGAAACAACTCTAGTTCTAAAGCTGCCTCCCGTTCCGTAAGTCCCGGCCTTAGATAGTTCAACATGTGGATAAAGCCCCTGTCTGTTATTTCCTGGGCTTTTTTTCTGGCCTCAAGTTCAGGTCTTTCTTTTACAGACCTGGAGGCTTCCACAATCCCATCTCCCCTCATGAGGTTTGCCCCAAGCTCATCCCTGATTTTTTTGCTCTTGCTGTAAGAGAGAAAATCCTCCTCTATGGCCAAGTTGTCAAGACCCATCTCTTTTAGAAACTTATATATGGTGACATTATTATCTAACAGGACTACATGGTACATATCTGTAAGCTCACCGGCTTCCTCTATGTACCTGAAATCCGTTAGCAGATAATC
>CAZMMB010000102.1:5529-6278 GCA_964567325.1 uncultured Oscillospiraceae bacterium | reverse complement strand
AATCACATTGACTCAAACTCAATTAAAACGACTAAAGTAGCCTATTGAGATGGACAGACTTCTTCAACAAATTTAAATTTTTGAGTTTCGCAGTCGATAATTTGCCTGCGTCGTTTAATTTATATGATTGCCCTGTAACTTGAGTTCCCACAAAAAAAGTGATTACTGTTCAGATCCTATATGAATCCGCACATCACAGTGGGTGGGCTTTCACAAAGCAGTTGGTGCTTTCGTCCTTCTCTAAGCAATTTACCAGCTACCATATTCCAAGTAAATGTTGCATTAATAGGCTAACGGCTGCAATCCCAATCCAACAGCAGAGCCCCATAACAAGAGGCTTGCCACCGGTTTTAATCAATTTTGGAAGGTTTGTATTAAGTCCTATTGCAGCCATAGCTGTTATTATAAAAAATTTACTCAGTGATTTTAAAGGCTGGAACACCCCTGCAGACATTCCAAATCCAAGACAGACGGTGGTAAAAACTGAGGCTGCAACAAAATAAAGTATAAAGAATGGAAAAATCTTTGACATTTTATAGTTTTCATTAGGAGGAGCACCTTTGCCTTTTGTACGGTAGAAAGCTAATGCCAGGGTTATAGGTATTATAGCCAAAGTTCTAGTCAATTTTACGACAGCTGCAGTACTTAAGGTGTTGCTACCATAAATTGCATCCCAGGAGGCAGCGGCCGCTGTTACAGATGAGGTATCGTTGACTGCGGTCCCTGCAAACAATCCAAAGCCGTAGTCT
>CAZMMB010000102.1:258-5519 GCA_964567325.1 uncultured Oscillospiraceae bacterium | reverse complement strand
TGGGAAAAATTCGGGCTGCAATTATATTGAAAAAAAATATTACTGAGATAGATTGGGCAATCTCTTCATCTTCTGCACCTATAATGGGGGCTGTAGCTGCAATTGCCGACCCACCACATATGGACGAGCCCACACCGACAAGGATGGAAATATTTAAAGGCATTTTCATCAGTCTGAATAGGGCATAGGATATGAGCAGCGATACAGTTATAGTGGAAATAATAACAGGTAATGATTGCATACCTGTGCTGATTATAACAGATAAATTCATGCCAAAACCAAGGAGTATGATAGCATACTGAAGTATTTTTTTAGATGCGAAGGCTATGCCAGGATTTAAAGCGGCACGCTCCTTGATAATAATTGAAAGTAGGGCTCCTAGAATAATGGCAAACACAGGTCCACCAACAATAGGCAACATACGACCTAGGAACCATCCAGGACAGGCTATAGCCAAGCATAGGGTAAGTCCCTTATAATTCTTTTTTAAACCATTCATTTAATATTTCTTATCCTTCTGTTTTTTAAATGTCTCCACATAAAGCTTTCTACGTGTCGTCTTAATTTCTCCCTTGAAATATATTTTAATTATATCATTGTTCGGAATCAAACTGTCCTATTTAGTGTAGCCTATCTAAATTCTTGGCTTGTAAAGATGGAATAAAAGAAAGATAATTCCATCTGTTCGGCCCGCCAATAATTAGGGTCTGCAATCGGCATAAGTTAACGTTAGCCGATTGCCGACAGATTTCATCTGCTGGCTGAACTGACCCTGACTTTCA
Source organism: uncultured Oscillospiraceae bacterium (assembly GCA_964567325.1). Classification (GTDB taxonomy): domain Bacteria; phylum Bacillota; class Clostridia; order Peptostreptococcales; family Anaerovoracaceae; genus UBA1426. The sequence continues at coordinate 4,737 of CAZMMB010000102.1, read as the reverse complement.
AACAATCCGTTCAGCCGACCCTAATTATATCATATTACCTGTTCTTGATATGCTGGTCAAATATGCACGTGCAGTGTTCTTTTTCCTGGATATTTGGTCAAATATGCGCATGTAGTGTACCTGTTCTTGATATGCTGGTCAAATATGCGCGTGTAGTGTTCTTTTTCCTGGATATTTGGTCAAATATGTGCGTGTAGTGTACTTTTCAGGGCTATTTCTCTATTAAAAGCACACTGGACGCGTCTTTTTGACCAGCGCCGGCGGTTCAAGCACACTGGATGCGTCTTTTTGACCAAGGTCAGCGGCACATGTACACTGGTCGTACTTTTTTGACCAAGGCTGCAATTGTTAAATAGTTTAGCTTTCCTTGCCGCCGGCTACAACTGTCGGACAGTTTAGCCAAAATAGGGAAACCGACCCATTTGGCTAAACATTTTCGTTTAGCTTTCCTTGCCGCCGGTTGCAACTGTCGAATAGTTTAGCCAAAATAGAGAAACCGACCCATTTGGCTAAACATTTTCGTTTAGCCTTCCTTGCCGCCGGCTGCAACTGTCGAATAGTTTAGCCAAAATAGGGAAATCGACCCATTTGGCTAAACATTTTCGTTTAGCCTTCCTTGTCGCCGGCTACAACTGTCGGATAGTTTAGCCAAAATAGGGAAACCGACCCATTTGGCTAAACATTTTCGTTTAGCCTTCCTTGCCGCTGGCTGCAACTGTCGAATAGTTTAGCCAAAATAGAGAAATCGACTCATTTGGCTAAACATTTTCGTTTAGTCTTCCTTGCCGGCGGTTCAAGCACACTGGATGCGCTTTTTTGACCAAGGTCAGCGGCACATGTACACTGGTCGTACTTTTTTGACCAAGGCTGCAATTGTTAAATAGTTTAGCTTTCCTTGCCGCCGGCTACAACTGTCGGACAGTTTAGCCAAAATAGGGAAACCGACCCATTTGGCTAAACTCCCCGCCCAATCTTCGCTAGCTGTGCTGGTCAATCTTTGATATTAATCATTTTAGATGATTTCATAAATTCTTCCCAGCCCAGCGATACCATGTTTGTTTGGCCAATCTAAATCGCAAAACTCAAGCGTCTCTTCCCTTGCTTTAAAGGTAATTAATGATATATAATCGTAATAGGAAAGTAAAAAAGGCAAACTAAAGGGCCAAACTATTTGATTGGACTATTATTATTGTTTAGGGTTATTTATAGGTGGAAATATTATGAAAAAGCTATACACAGGAAAGACGAAGGATGTATTTGTTTCAAATGATGGCAGTTACCATTTAATTTTTAAGGATGATGTCACTGGTGAAAATGGAGTATTTGATCCAGGGGCTAATGCTGTGGGATTTGCCATAAAGGGGATGGGAATTAGAAACCTTAAAGTTTCAACAATGTTTTTCAAGACACTTGAGGAGTCAGGAATAAAAACCCACTTTATAGGAGCCGATTTTGACAAGGGTATTATGGATGTTAAACCTGCAAAACCCTTAGGAAAAGGGCTAGAGATCATATGCCGCTATAGGGCAGTCGGAAGTTTCTTAAGGCGCTATGGTCTTTATGTCAGCGAAGGCGATAAGCTAGATGGGTATGTGGAGGTCACCTTAAAGGATGATGATAGGGGTGATCCTTTAATAACCATGGAAGGATTGGAAGCTTTAGGCATACTTACGCATTCACAATTTAAGAAAATAAAAGAAGATACCCTCAAAATAACAAAGATCATTAGTGGGCAATTGAATAAAAAAGGAATAGAACTATATGATATTAAACTTGAGTTTGGTCAATCAAATGATGGTCAAATTATTTTGATAGATGAGATATCATCGGGCAATATGCGGGCATATAAAAATGAGAAGGCTCTGGATCCAATTGAATTGACAGATATGATTTTGGGGTAAAATAGGGCTAGACTGGAAAATAATCTATAAGCTACATATTAACTGATAGTTATTTTTGTTAAATGATGAGGAGGTAGCAAATGTCCTTCGATATTTTCAAGATAAACCCTGTTAGTTTGGATGATGAGAACAGTCAACTTGTCCTGCTAGACCAAACGCTTTTGCCTGCAGGGACAAGGTACATTCGCTTAACGACCATTGAAAGCATTTGGGAGGCTATATTTAGCCTAAGGGTGAGAGGTGCTCCGGCAATAGGAATTGCAGGGGCCTATGGTATATACTTAGCTGCAAAAAAAATAGAAACGGAAGACTTTGGGAAATTCTATGAATCGTTCAAGAAGTCCAAGGCCTATTTGGGCTCCTCGAGACCTACAGCAGTAAACCTCTTCTGGGCGTTAGACAGAATGGAAAGGGTTGTGCTTGGGAATAAAGGTAAAAGCATATCGGAGATTAAAGAAGCACTCTTAAGAGAGTCCAACCTTATTAGGGAAGAGGATGAGCATGTATGTTATAAAATAGGCGAATATGGGCTATCGTTGCTTGAGCCGGGGATGGGAATATTGACCCATTGCAACGCAGGTACTTTGGCCACATCTAAATATGGAACAGCCTTGGCTCCTATTTATTTAGGCCATGAACAGGGTTATAATTTTAAGGTATTTGCCGATGAGACAAGGCCTTTGCTTCAAGGTGCAAGGCTTACAGCTTGGGAACTTATGGAGGCAGGTGTAAATGTAACCCTAATTTGCGACAATATGGCATCCATAGTGATGAAAAATGGTTGGATTGATGCTGTGCTAGTAGGTTGTGACAGGGTTGCTGCCAATGGAGATGCTGCCAATAAAATTGGAACATCGGGAGTGGCTATTTTAGCTAAGGAGTACGGCATACCTTTCTATATTCATGCACCTATTTCAACTATAGATTATGATATTGAAAGGGGTAAGGATATCCCAATTGAAGAAAGACCCGGGGAGGAGATTTATAAAGCCTGGTATGAAAAGCCCATGGCACCTCAGGGTGTGAAGACATACAATCCTGCCTTTGATGTTACGGATGCCGCATATATTACGGCTATAGTTACTGAAAAAGGTCTCGTATACCCACCTTTCAAAGAAGGACTGGCTAAATTACAACCAATTTCAATATAGGCTGTTAATTTTCAATTAAGTGAAACATGTATTCGAATTTTTGCCCCCCTTGGCTAGAAAAATTTGTGGTTAAAAATGTCATACAATTTATTTATAATCAGGAGAAACTGTAATGCATCAAATAGGAATTGATATAGGCGGTACTAAGATAAAAATTGGGCTTGTGGCTGATGGATTCAAATTATTGAAAACAACCAATATCAATTTTCCTACAAATAAGAATTCTGAGAAAACCGTTAATTTGATTACAAACCATATAAGAAGATTAATTGATTCCATTGGTATATCCTTGGAGCAAATTGTTTCAATAGGAATAGCTACGGCAGGATCAGTAGATGAAGAAAAAGGTTTGATTGTTAATGCCCACAACCTGGGATTTCATAATGTGCCCATAGTGAAAATGATGCAAGGGCATTTTAAGGGTAAAAACATTGCCCTGATAAATGATGCCGATGCCGCAACTTATGCTGAGTTAAAAGCTGGGTCCTTATATGGGATAAATATTGGTGTCATGATTACCATAGGAACAGGGATAGGTAGCGGAATTGTACTGGGCGGTGAAATTTTTCGGGGTGGCCAGGGCCAGGGTACTGAATTTGGTCATATGACACTTCAACAGGAAGGTCCTGTTTGTTCCTGCGGTAATAGGGGATGTGTTGAGACCTTATGTTCTGCCTCATGGTTAGTAGAGCAAGGAATGATTTCTATGTCAAAGCGTCTTGATAGCCTTATCTTTAAAAGAACTGGAGGAGATGTAAAAAGGGTTACAGGGGAGATAGTTATAGACAGTGCTAAGGAAGGAGATGCCTGTGGAAAAATTATTTTCAGACAGTATCTGGATAATTTAAGCTCCGCAGTCACCTCTATTGCAAATTTTCTTGATCCGGAAGTTATAGTAATTGGGGGAGGCGTCAGCCTAGTGGGGGATTTCCTTTTCAATCCGCTAAAGGAGCTTGTTGAACAAAAATCTTTCTTTAAAACCCCTTGCGATATTATACCAGCAAAGTTCGGAAACCATGCAGGTATAATAGGGGCTACATGCTGGGCTAGTAGGACATAGTTTGATAATGAGAAATAATTAAAAAGTTTCAACCCTTCACCTTAGGGGGTATACATAATCCACTAAGGTCTTGATTTTGGAAAAGAGTGCTATTACTAGCAAAGGTGGAGGGAATGCAATGATGGAAGAAGTAATGTTGAAAAAAAGGGTGTGGGCTGTTATAGGTGCCAACCAGGATAGGAATAGATATGGGAACATAATTTATAGAAAGCTTAGGAAGGAAGGATTTGAAGTCTATGCTGTCAATTCCCTATATGAGAGTGTAGAGGGTGATAAATGCTATAAAGACCTGGAATCCTTGCCCAAGTTGCCAGATGTCATAAATATGGTTGTTCCACCTAAGCGGGCATTGGAAGTTGTAAAGGAA
>CAZMMB010000102.1:0-248 GCA_964567325.1 uncultured Oscillospiraceae bacterium | reverse complement strand
ATTTGGTTCCAACCAGGCACTCACGATGATGAAGTTATAAAAATGGCTGAGAGCTTGGGTTTAGCGCTTGTTAAATCTTGTGTCTTGGTGGCTATAGACGGCTACAAAAACAATGAACAAAAATAAAGAAAATAAAAGAATCCTGTTGAAATCTGGAAGGTTTTGTTGCTTAAAATAAGCTGTTGACACAGTAAATACCATATGATACACTATCTGATTAATCGCTTGACATAAACCGCCTAAACCAT
>CAZMMB010000101.1:5286-6338 GCA_964567325.1 uncultured Oscillospiraceae bacterium | reverse complement strand
GTATCACCATATTTTAGGATGATTATTCCATTTACACTAAAGTATATTCACAACCCATCATATTTCAGAAACTCACACACTACACGCTTCTTTTTGACCATCATTTCAGGAATTCGCACCCCATCCCCCTGTAACTGTAATAGTTCTGAAAATATACTATATCGAACTGACTAAAGTTTCAAAATTCTAGACAAAAGTGGGCTGTCTAAGCCCACTTTTTACAATTGTTTATCAGTTAATCTATTTATTTTCTATCAGCTGCTATTTTCTGGTAAACAAGGGCTTCTTACGTGAGAGCCAGTATATTCCGAACAATGCCCCTGCCATAGTCAAGAACCAAAGAAGCAACAGTGATGGATCGCCGGTCTTCGGCAGATTTGAGCCTCCGGGCGTCTTTTCATCTCCTTCTCCCAAAATGCCGGAATCATCATCTTCGCCGGGCTTGTCACCAGGCTTGTTCGGATCATCCGGGTCACCGGGTTTATCCGGGTCTTCAGGATCTTCTACATCCTTTGTATTTGTGAATTTAGCTGATATTATACTATCTTTAATAATAGTACCTTTGTAATTTGTAGCACTTGTTTCATAGCCTTCATCGCGGTAATCATTTTCTGTCACCTTGTATTCTGTTCCTTCAGGCAACCCGGTTATCGTGATACTTTGACCGTGAGACAAAGTGAATGTATCGCCGCTTTTGATGGTTCCTCCTGGTATTCCTACCCCAGAGAAGTGATAGAAACTCCCCTTGTCAAATTCGACTTTAAAGGTGAAACCCTTGTCCTTGTCGCCATCATTGCCAGCAACTGTTTTGCTTATATGAAGGCTGCCCACAGACTCTTTTTTCCTGTTGCGGTAATTGACGAAGGCTGCTGTTACTACATCGTCGGCTATAATATTACCACTGTCATCCTTAAAAGTGGTTGTGTAACCGTCAGGGGTGTAGCCCTTTTCAGTGACAGTATAGTCCATGTCTTTGGGCAGGTACTTGATCTGCACGCTGTCTCCGCCCTTCAGGTCAAAGGTATGTTTTCCGTTTGCATCAAAGGTGAAGG
>CAZMMB010000101.1:0-5276 GCA_964567325.1 uncultured Oscillospiraceae bacterium | reverse complement strand
CCATCAAGAATCGTCCCGCCTCCGATGTAAGAGTAGGTTTTGCCCACTTCTGAAGGCATCTCCAAAGTCAGCTCGAAGTCTTTTGTCGGATCTGTTGCATTGCCGGCTAAAGTCTTGGAGAGGATCAGGTCTCCGACGGTGTTGTTCTTGTAATTTACAAGGCCAAGAGCATTGGTTGTGACACCTTCAATCTGGGTCACTATGGGTGACACACTATCGTCTACCACCACCGTATAGAATCTGTCTTCAAGCTGGTTCTCATAGCCAGAGGGAGCCGTTGTTTCTTTCAGCTTGTAAGTGCCAGGCAGGAGATCCAGGAACCAGGCCTTTCCGCTAGCATCGCTGGTTTGAGTTGTGACGACTGTCACGCCATCGTTTTCATAAAGTGTAAAGATTGCTCCGCTCAATGGGGCGCCCCCATCAGCGTCTGACTTTGTAATTTCAAACCAACCGCCGACACGACTATTTGTAAAGGTGACAACTTCTACATCGTCGACAGGGACAGACCCACTGGCATCTCCGGTGATGACTGTCGCATACCCCTGGTCTTTATAATCCTTTTCCGTCACAGTATACAGCGAGCCTTTTGGCAGGTACTTGATAAGAATTGTTTGGTCTTTTCTTAAAGTGAATGTGGTTTTGCCCGCAGCGTCAAAGGTGATCGTTCCGTCACCCTTCCCGCCGCCTCCGATATACTTGTATGTTTTTCCACCAAGTCCTGGCATGCTCAGTTCAAATTCAAAATCCTTCGTAGCGTCTGCCTCAGAGCCTAGCAGTGATTTGCTAATTTTTAGGTCACCGTAAGTGTCCTCTTTAAAGTTTTGTATATCTAGCTCATTGCTACCGCCATCAATCTTCGTGACGGATGTTGTTCCGACAGTAGTAACCTCAATCTCGTAGCTGGCTGGTGACGGAGCAAAATAGCCTGACACGGGTACTTCCTTCAATATGTATTTGGCAGGTGTACCGACAGGAAGTCCTCGAAGGGTCAATTTTCCTGAAGCATCCGTCTTCCCGGTTGTAATCAGGGTTGTCTCATCTGCTGCGAACACATTAAACACGACATCTTTCATGGGGAGCTCGGTCACACCATCACTTTTAGTAATCAACACAGAACCGGTCCTCGTCATGGTTGCCGAGGCGTCAGCATCTGCCACGAAATAGCTTCCTGCATTTTCCACTACGCCAATATCTTCAGAAGTCAGCTTGACTTCATTTTTAACTGTCGCGCCCGGATCGGCAGTTACATCGGTGATATAGGTGAAGCGGTGGGGCTTCGTGGCGTCAAAATTTTCGAAGGTGAGTATCCTATCAACAGTATGATACGATACATTATTTTTAGGATCACTACTGTTATTGAATGTAATGGAACTACCTACAGTATATTTACCATCCGGCTGCAGAACTAATTCATTGCCGGTAATATTTTCATCTCCGGTAGGTCCAAAATTCAGAGTTCCATCAGGATTGATCCGTATATCCAACCCCTCTGGCAATTTATCTTCCAACTTTGTTATATCCCATTCCTTTATGGTATTAGGCTTGTAATCTATTGTCCATTTCACAACGCCGGCCTCAAGAAGCTTGCCTTCCTTACCCAATATTTGGCTTGTGATGGTCGCGTTACGAGTTGCGGTTATACCGGATAACCAATTTTCACCCGTAAGCGTAGCTGTATTAGTTATGGTGAAGGTTTGATTTTTACTGAAATATTCCTCAGCTTTATCATCTGTAGCCTTGGCTTTCAGAAGGATGACGTAAGGCTTGTCCAATGTATCGAAGGTAAATGTGACTTGACCTGTACCATTAAAATCTGCGGTAGTTGCAGTTGCGGTAGTAGTAGTAGCATCAATGCGATCGTCGGCCCCCGGTGTCCCTTCATACATGAGATACCAATTCGTATCGTCAACCTTCACGAAATCCCATCCATCAGGCAGTATGTCTGTAAGCGTCACATTGCCCACAGTAAGACCGCTGGGTGTTATTCCTCCAGTAAGGTCAAGACCATTGGCGTTGATATGGAGCCGGTAGACGATAGTGTGATCCTTATAATCGAAGGCCGCCCCTGAATTAGCACCGGATTCATTTTTATTTCCAACCGGATTCGTTGCGTCATCTCTCTTAAGCATATCCTTATAGAGCATCTTGCTGGGGTAATTAACACTAGCTTCCCTTAAGTTAATCCTCTTGTTTGCGCTATAGAGAACGGCCGTATTCTTCACAACCTTACTGCCGTGATTAGCATACACATCCGGATTGGTAATAAGGGTATCGAAGGTAAAGGTCTGGTCGGTGGAGGGATTTATGCTTGCCCCCGAAGGTCCTGTGACAAGGAGGAGGTCTGCAATAGCCTTTCCGCCTGTGTCTTTAAGAGTATACACAACATAATGCAGAGCGGGAGACGTTACAGAAGCAAATGTACTAAGATCATATTTCTGGTTGAATTGTTCTGTAGGTTTCTCGTCGAGATTGTTGATTTTAGTTAAACCTGTTCCAAGATCCGCCAGCGTACCCGATATTTCTGTTCCCTCAACAACGGTTAAGGAATGCACATCGCTCCACTTGAAAGAAGCTCCATACACCAAAAGATCCAACACATAAAGAGAAGCACTCACATCGGACTTCACAACTGTCACTTCCCAAGGTATTTTATGGGTGACCTTATCATAAGTGCCGGCCGTTCCCATTTCAGGTCTGACTTTTTTGTTGATGGGATTCAGCCCAATGCCCACTCCTTTACTGGTAGTTCCAACTCCCGTACCTGGGCCGGGATAATTCTCCCAAGTTATAGTAGCGCTGTTGGTGAAGGTTTTCACCTCATGGCCGATATTCACAACATCGCCATCGACCTTTGCTTTGATCTGCAGCATGACTGGTGTGCTAATATCACCTAGCTCGTATATACTTTCTGTGGTTAAATCTGGGTAAATGGACCCTTGAGATTCCCATTTTTCGGCAGGTTTTTCAAACCACTCAGCGCTAACAAAGGACAATCCCGTCGGTAACTCATCCGTTATCACCGCCTTGGGCAGCGTCAAACCTTCCGGATTGGCCGTAATGGTCCAGATGATATAACCGGTATTTGTTTCCGCATCGAAATCGACGACACCGCCTACTTTTTCTATCCACTTTACATCGAAAGTCACTTTCCCTGAGACAGACAGTTTTTCCTCATCGCCGTCAAATATCTTTGCTGTATTATCAACAGATCTTAACGCATTGGCGTAAAACTTGTCTTCCGGAATCTCCGTGGTGAAGAAAATATAATTCGTACCAACCGTAGGACTGGGGAACTCATAAGTAAGGATCTTATCGCTTCCGGGTTCGGGATCGGGATCAGGCTTTGAAGCTAAATTTACGTCCGTATTCTTTCCGATTTTAAAGGAATCCTTTACATATTCTCCCACATCGCTTAAGTTGTCCTTAAACGTATATCCAGCTATATCTGTCTCATCAGGCGCATCCACCTTTACCACCCAGTCGATGTATTCGCCTCTCTGAGTTCCATACTTCTTTCCTTCCAACTTCACGGGCTTCTTAGGCACCAAGACTGTGAATTTTTTGCTAAGAATTTCCACTGTTACATCTTTATCCGCACCCCCCTGAGGCTCCCCATCGTACTCCAAGGTAGCAATATTCCCCTTTGTCCTGGCGTGGTATCCTCCTGGCTAAAATTTTGAAAATGACTTTTGAACCCTCTTAATTATATATCGGCATATGGACAAACAAATTTACAATGAATCTCTCAACCAATTTCTCTCATGCAATCAGTGGACATCCACTCATACAGGCCGTCTGATATCGTGTCCTGATGGCCTTTGATATACTTTTAGATCAAATAAGCCTATTATAGCTAAAAGGTGATCTAAAATATCCGCTTGGATACCTTCATAGTCTATCCACTCAGTGCTGTTAGAAAATGCATATATTTCTAGTGGTAGGCCATATTCCCCGGGTGGAAGCTGTCTCACCATGAAGGTCATATCCTTATGAATCCCTGGATGATTTTTAACATAATTACTCATGTATGCCCTGAAAAGCCCTATATTGGTCAAATGCCTGCCATTGTAAATGTCGTCTTCACTTATGTTACGTTTTATATTATGGTCACGAATTTCGACTACCTTTTTGGCCATATGGTCACTCAGATAATGCAAGCCCTTAAGCCTTTCTATCATTGAATCATCGCAAAAACGAATGCTTGACATATCAACATAAATAGACCTTTTAATTCGTCTTCCGCCTGATTCCAACATTCCCCTATAGTTCTTAAATGAATCTGCAATAAGAGCATAGGCCGGTAGAGCCACGATTGTCTTGTCGAAATTTTGAACCTTGACAGTAGTTAGAGAAAGCTCAATCACCTCACCATCAGCACCGAATTTTGGCACTTCAATCCAATCACCTATGCGAAGCATGTTGTTTTCAGTAAGTTGTATACCTGCCACCAATCCTAATATTAGATCTTTAAAAACAAAGGAAAAGACCGCTGCTAGGGCCCCTAGACCGCTAAGCATAATTAAAGGGCTTTTACCAATTAGGTTAGCAATTATAATAATAGAAATCACGATAAAAGACAAGATTTTTATTACCTGAAGAAAACCTTTAATCGGTCGCTGGTTTGAGATTGACAACGTATTATAGTAATCATTGAAGGAATCCAAAAATGAGGTGATTACTAGGAAGGCTACTACCAGGATGTAGTTGAAAACAAGCCTTTGAATATGGACTTGACCGGACCCAAAAAGTGGAGCTGCAAAAAATACTATTATCCCAGGTATGAAAAAGGCCAACCTTTGGAAAGTCTTTCTTTGTATTAAGATATCATTCCATTTAAACCTATCATTCTTTGCCATATGGGCAACTATATTCAATACCACCCTTTTTGTAATCGCATTAACTAATAAGCAGACCCCTATAATTACAATTACGATAGCGCCTAATGATAGATATGTCGCAACTTGTTGATTTATACCTTTCTCTATTAAAAAGACCGATAAAACATCCAAGATGTTCACCACCCTTACATAATTCATTTAAGTGTAACATCTTACTGGGAAAAAGAAAAGTAAAAAGCAAACTGAAATAAGTTTGTGAAAAAGCAAACTGAAATAAGCTTGTGAAAAGGCAAACTGAAATAAGCTTGTGAAAAGACAAACTAAAATAAGCTTGGTGAATATTTAAACTGAAATAAAGTTGAACTTAGCTAACACACGATTTGCGGTTGTGAATATACTTTAGTGTAAATGGAATAATCATCCTAAAATATGGTGATA
>CAZMMB010000100.1:0-6345 GCA_964567325.1 uncultured Oscillospiraceae bacterium | reverse complement strand
TGAAAAAGTCTCCGTTAAAGCCTGCCACTACATATTTCCCATCCATGGCTGCTCTTGCAACAACAGACTTAAAACTAGCCGCCCCATAAACATCGTTGCCATGAGAGATTATTGGTAGGACACTAGCCCCGGGAGTATATTCAATATAATTTTCTGCAATCTTTTCTGTATAGCCTGAATTCCAATATACCCCTTTGGCTAAGCGGGCTTCCTCCCCTATCACAAGGGAATCTCCATAAAGCCTGTCCCCTAAACTGTCTGCAAAAACCGAAAATCCGCTAAAAGCGCTAAATGCCACCACTGTAACCAGCAGTAAGGCCAACCGTTTTCTGAAATTTCTCATCTACCCTTCACACTTCCTTCTTTCTCCGGCAATCAAATGAATGCCCACCTTAATCACTCTATCGTATATCCGCCTTTTACCATGACCCATATGTCTGTGGCTGCACTTATCCCTCTTCCATCATCCCTAGGCACTAGAAGAAGATGATTCCTAGTTACAGCAAAGCCACCTCCTAGGTCCTTGCCTTCCGTTACATCTGAGAGCCCGTCCTGTCCCTTGGCGACAGCAAGGGCACCGCCACTGCGCAAAATAAGTTCTGTCCCCTCATAGCCTATGAGTCTACGCCCGGCCTCAACAAATACCGGTGAAAAAACAGATGATGAACCCTCCCCTCCCTTCAAAGCTGCGATTTGCGAATCAACATAGCTTTTGCTTACCAATGGATCTTCAGAAGATCCCGGCTCATAACTTGCTGCCCCCACCGCAGCCGTAGTCACGATGAGGGCTAGAACAACGACTAATAGTTTGAAATTTACCTTGTTCATGCTGCTTCTCCTTTGTGTTTAATGCCTTCTCAAAAGTCTACAATACCCAAACTGATGGTAAGAGCCTCATTAGTTCTTTCAATACTACCTACATCTATTCGTCCTATCTTTTCCCTTAGGCGCTTTTTATCAATTGTTCTTAGCTGTTCTAAAAGAATTACAGAGTCCTTGGCCAGGCCGTGACCTTCCGCAGTTATTTCTACATGGGTCGGCAACTTGGCCTTATTAATCTGTGAAGTAACAGCTGCTACAATAACTGTTGGACTATATTTATTGCCTACATCATTTTGTACCACTAATACCGGTCTCACTCCTCCTTGTTCGGAGCCAATGACTGGGCTTAAATCGGCAAAATAAATCTCTCCTTTTTTAACAATCAAGTCACTCACTCTCTCTTCCGCAATTTTGTCTCATACTCTTTTAAGTCTGCCAGAGCATTACCCATTCCTTCTTCAGCCAGATTTAGATTGATTCCCCTCATTTCTCCATATCCTGAAATCAACTGTTGACGAATCTGTTTTTTCTTATATTCCGAAATATAGAAGGACAGGGCCTCTCTAATCAGCTCGCTTCTGTTTTTTTCTTGTGCTTTTGCTAAATTGTCAATTTGCACTAATAGCGATTGGGGCAAACTCACAATTATTTTTTTTAGATTTGACATTCTTTACCTCTAAGCTTTCTAATCTTGTTTTATCTGTTGTTGTATATATATTTGGATATCCGAACATATATACTATAGCTTATGGTGTCGAACTTTGTCAAACTAAAATCCTATTGTTCTCTTAATAGCCAACCCGGTCATAGCTGCAATATCTGAAGCTATTACACCGTACTCACCCAGAGTTTCTGCAGCTATATCCCCGGCCAGGCCGTGAATATAGACGCCACAGGCTGCAGCTTCAAAGCAGGCACATCCCTGGCCCAGCAAAGCAGCTATAATTCCTGATAAGACATCGCCGCTTCCTCCGGTAGCCATACCTGGGTTTCCTGTTGTATTAATATATGCCCCATTATTTGGAGTTGCCACTAGGGTTCCCGCACCCTTTAAGACGGTTATCGAACTATATCTCTGCGAAATTTCCAAAGCGGCTTTCATCCGATTCTGATTGATTTCCTCACTTTTACAAGCTAGTAATCTGCCAGCTTCTCCAGGATGAGGTGTTAGAATTACCCTTTCCCCCGCCTTTTTATAAACTTCTTTCAGTTTATCATTTCTAGATAAAAGGTTTATTCCGTCCGCATCTAAAACGATGCAGGGGGTTTTTACAGACAAGACCCTTTCTATGATAGGAACATTGCATAAATCATCTCCCAACCCCGGACCCACAACTATAGCATGAAACTTTTCAAGCTCTTCCGGTGGAAGCGATCTAGAAACACAAATGGCCTCAGGTACACCTATTTGCATAAGCGGATAAAGTTCTGCAGGAAGGGATATTTTTACCAAACCGGCCCCGCTACGCAGTGCCCCTTTGGCACTTAACATAGCTGCTCCTGCCATGCCTTCGCTTCCGGCAATGATCAGAACGTTACCACACTGACCTTTATGTAGTTCCTTAGTTCGCCTCTTAATGAAAGTATTGACAAAGGTCCCATCAATTAAACTATCCTTGTCCATTTTTTCAACTCCATTTTTTCATTTTCTAATCGACAAATCCATGGTTCTTCATACAGTTTATCTTTTGTATATCTTATATTCTTTCGCTAATTAAGTAAACACAATAAAACATATCGTAAAGAACTTGTCATATGTTCTTTTTAGACTATTCAAACAATTGCAACTACTGCTTCCTAGCCCTTCCCTTACTTGACGCTGAAATACCTATATGCTATTGTGGAGATGGCCGTAAAAATATCTAGTTTTTACATTCAAAGGATAAAATATTTAAAGAAAGAAGGGAAGAAATGTCAAATTATGTTGATCGTTGCATAGAGTTATGCAAAGAAAGAAACCCGGGTGAATCGGAATTTCATCAGACAGTAGAAGAAGTTTTAAACACTATCAAACCTGTTATTGAACAACATCCCGAGTATGAAAAAGTGGCATTGCTGGAAAGAATAATAGAGCCTGAAAGAGCAATTATTTTCAGAGTACCCTGGGTGGATGATACAGGCCAAGTCCAAGTTAACAGGGGCTATAGGTATCAGTTCAATAGCGCCATTGGACCATATAAAGGCGGCTTGAGATTCGCACCAAATGTTAATCCCAGTATCATGAAATTTCTAGCTTTTGAACAGATCTTTAAAAATTCCCTAACTGGTCTCCCCATTGGTGGAGGTAAAGGCGGAGCCGATTTTGATCCTAACGGAAAATCCGATGGTGAGATAATGAGATTCTGCCAATCCTTTATGAACGAACTTTACAGGTACATTGGTCCCTATACAGATAGCCCCGCAGGCGATTTAGGCGTTGGACCAAGGGAAATCGGATACCTGTTTGGCCAATATAAAAGACTGGTAAACAGATATGATGAAGCAATTACAGGCAAACACATTATTTACGGTGGTCTGAATGGAAGAACTGAGGCTACAGGGTTCGGTATCGTTTACTTTGCCGATTGCATGCTCAAATCCAACGGCCAGGAAATGGCAGGAAAGAATGTTGTTATTTCTGGATTCGGAAATGTTGCTTGGGGTACAGCACTTAAGCTCAATGAACTAGGTGCCAAGCTCATTGCCTTCTCAGGACCAGATGGATATATTTTAGATGAAGCTGGAATATCAGGTGAAAAAGTTGCCTACATGGTAGAACTGAGAAATAGCGGAAAGAACATCTGCCAACCCTACGCAGACAAGTTCCCCGGTTCCAAGTTCATCGCAGGAAAGAAACCATGGGAAGTAAAGGCTGACCTTTACATTCCATGTGCAATGCAAAACGACATTCACCTAGAAGATGCAAAGAACATAGTTGCAAACGGAGCAAAATTCCTATGCGAAGGTGCAAATATGCCTACAACAAATGAGGCTATTGATTACTTGATGAAAAATGGTGTTATAGTTGGCCCTTGCAAGGCTGCAAACGCTGGCGGTGTTGCTTGCTCATGTATCGAAATGGGGCAAAATGCAGGTCATACTGTATTTTCTCCAGACCAGGTGCATGCACAACTAAAGGATATCATGGTCAACATCCACGATAGCGCTGCTAATGCTGCAAAAGAATACGGACTTGGATACAATCTTGTGGCAGGTGCCAATATCGCCGGATTCCTAAAAGTCGCAACAGCAATGATGATGCAAGGTACCGTCTAAAAATTCCCCTTATGATAAAAAAGAGCAGTAAACAACTGCTCTTTTCTTATTTCATTTCATCTTTCAAACCGTCTCGTTTTGCCATACTTAGACAGGCGGTTAGACTTTTACTGTTCTGCTAACTTCCTGTAGGATTCATACCTTTCTTTTGCATCCTTTTCGGCCTTGACAAATAAGCCTTCGGCATCATCGGGGAATTCCGACAACAATGAAGTGTATCTTACCTGGCCCATTAAAAATTCTCTAAATTCCCTCTTGGGTTCCTTGGAATCCAAGATGAAAGGATTCTTTCCCTCCTCCTTCAAGAGAGGATTGTAGCGGTAGAGATGCCAGTAACCCGTCTCAACAGCATCTTTGATGTCTTCCTGGCTCTTGCCCATTCCCTTTTTTATACCATGGTTAATGCAAGGTGCATAGCAGATAATAAGGGATGGACCATCATAGCTTTCCGCTTCAGAAATAGCTTTGAGCAGCTGGTTCTTGTCGGCACCCATACCAACCTGTGCCACATAAACATAGCCGTAGGACATAGCCATCATGCCCAGGTCCTTTTTCTTGATTTTCTTTCCTGAGGCAGCGAACTTGGCTATTGCAGCTGTAGGTGTGGCTTTCGAAGACTGGCCCCCTGTGTTTGAATAAACTTCGGTATCGAATACCAACACATTGATATCTTCCCCAGATGCTAAGACATGGTCCAAACCACCATAGCCTATATCATAGGCCCATCCGTCACCGCCCAGGGCCCAGACAGATTTTTTCACTAAATAGTCTTTCCTCTTTAGTATTTCATCTACTAATATCTTGGTTTCTTCATCTAATGATGCAGCCTTTTCTATTGCCAAGATTACCTTATCACTTAGATCTCTGGAAACAGCCCCATCGTCCTTTTTCTCAATCCAGTCTGCGAAAGCATTTTTCATATCCTCAGGGATATTTCTTTGCAGCAGGGCTTCCATGCTATCTTGAATTTTGCTCCTCATTTGCCTAACACCAATAGCCATTCCAAGCCCGTACTCTGCATTGTCCTCAAACAATGAATTTGCCCAGGAAGGTCCTCTACCATTTGCATCCTTACAATATGGTGTACTCGGTGCAGATGCCCCCCAAATTGATGAGCAACCAGTGGCATTGGCAATCATCATCCTATCGCCATAAAGCTGGGTAATAAGCTTAATGTAAGGGGTCTCACCACAACCTGCACATGCCCCCGAAAACTCAATGTAAGGTTGGGCAAACTGGCTACCCTTCACTGTTGTTTTTCTCATAAGATCATCTTTTATAGAAACTTGCTGGCTATATTCCCAATTCTCCGCCTCATCCATCTGGGATTCTATGGGTTTCATCACCAAAGCCTTTGTCTTGGCAGGACAAATATCAGCGCAGTTGCCACAACCCAAACAATCCAGCGGGGAAACCTGTATTTTGTATTCCAGCCCGTCAAATCCTCTTCCAATAGCCTTCAAGGTCTTGAATCCCTCAGGAGCTTTTGCCTTTTCATCTGCCGTAACCAATACTGGCCTTATTGAGGCATGGGGACATACAAAGGAACACTGGTTGCACTGTATGCAATTTTCAGCAATCCACTCTGGAACATTGACTGCAACCCCCCTCTTCTCATATGCCGCAGTGCCGGCGGGGAAAGTCCCATCCTCCCTACCTGCAAAAGCACTGACGGGAAGCTTGTCTCCTTCCTGCCTAATCATTGGAATCATCACATCTTCAATGAATTCCGGCAGATCCTCTGATTCTTTCGCCTCATCCTTAGCATTAATCCAGCTATCAGGCACCTCAATCTTTATCAGCTTCTCAATACCCTTATCTATAGCCTCATTATTCATCGCAACAATGCTTGGGCCTTTTCTACCGTAAGTATGCTCCACAGCATCTTTTAGATAGGCAATTGCCTTATCAACAGGTATGACCTGGGCTAACTTAAAGAATGCCGATTGCATGACCATATTGATCCTATTTCCCAAACCTATATCTTCGGCAATTCCTGTGGCATTTATTGTGTAGAAATTGATTTCATTTTGTGCCAAATATCTTTTTATATTTGCAGGTAGGTGTTGGTCAAGCTCATCCTTATCCCAAAGACAATTTAAAAGGAAGGTTCCACCTTTTTTTAATCCTTTTAATAAATCATATTGATTCACGTATGCCTGGTTATGGCAGGCCACGAAATCGGCTTCATTGATTAAATATGGCGATTGAATCTTTTCTTTACCAAACCGCAAGTGAGAAATTGTTATCCCTCCAGATTTCTTAGAG
>CAZMMB010000099.1:0-6346 GCA_964567325.1 uncultured Oscillospiraceae bacterium | reverse complement strand
GAAATCATTGGTTGTCGTGATGTAGAATACATTAAGCACGGGAATCAGTTTAATGATAAATATAACTGGAATGATTGGGGTGAAAAGACATAGCAATTTTACTCACAGGTGGGGCCGGATATATCGGTTCGCATACAGTCAGGTACCTTATGGAAAAAAATGAGGACGTTACAGTAGTAGACAACTTACAAAGCGGACATAAAAAAGCCATTTTAGCAAACACATTTTATGAGGTAGATATTAGAAATAAAGAAGAGCTGGATAGAGTATTTAAGGCCCACACAATAGAGGCAGTAATCCATTTTGCGGCTAATTCATTAGTTGGTGAAAGTATGGAAAAGCCGTATGAATATTATCATAATAACGTCTATGGCATGTTGTGCCTTTTAGAATCGATGAAAAATAATAATGTAAATAAAATAGTATTTTCCTCCACTGCTGCTACCTATGGTGAACCTAAAAACACACCGATAATAGAAATGGATGAAACAAGCCCTACCAATACATATGGTGAAACCAAACTAGCAATGGAAAAGATGATGAAATGGTTTGATCAAGCCCATGGGATTAAATATGTTTCTTTGAGGTACTTTAATGCAGCAGGTGCCCACGAAAGTGGAACCATTGGTGAAGCCCATAATCCAGAAACGCATCTAATACCTGTCGACCTCAAAAACCCCATTCGCAGCAAGTTTTTACAACGGACCCCAATATATGGTTATAATTCACCACTCGTGTAAGGCATTAAAGTAGTAATGGGCTAACTATAATCCATGGATCCACTCTATAACCAAAAAGCACAAAATTAATCCATCGCAAAATACGGCATTTATAAAGATGCCGTAAAATGGAGAAACAAAAATTTGATTAGGTTAGGCTACTTTTTTATACGTATGATAAAGCCCATTTAACACTGGGGTTGCAACAAGTTTTGTGTTAACAATGGTTGTAGGCGGGTATTGGGGCAAAGGGATAGGAGTCTTGCAATCTATACCCTGGTGTGTTCTGTTTGTGTTGTAATATTTGCATATATATTCTTTAAGGAGCCTGTATAAATGAGATTCGTTTATTGGGATAATATGGTTCAATAGCTCTTGCCGTAGTATGCCATTCATTCTCTCAGCAATACCATTTTGCCAAGGGGAATATGGTGTTATCCTTTTTGATTTGATTTCCAATGACGTAAGAAAGTCTTTAAAACCAGAACAAATAAAGGCGGGATCATTGTCATGTATGAGATATTTTGGTTTGTGATCAAAAGGGGTAGCATTTCTTATTTGCTGCTTTAGCCATTCTAAGTTAGGGTTCGCTGTAATGGCAAAATGCTCAATTTTTCTTGTGCCGTGATTAATAATAATTAGAACGTATAGCAATTTAAATCGTAAGGTTGGCACAACTAGATAATCCATGGCCCAGATATTTTTACTTTGGTTTTTAAGGAAGGTCTTCCAGGATTGAATCTGTTGTTTTGTTGGGGGAGTGTTTTTAACAGGAAGATATTTTCTTATGGTGTTGGCGCTGGGTACATCTATAATGGCCATAGAAATAAGCATTTCCCGTATTTTCTCTGGGGATAGTTTAGGGTTTTTATTATGTATCTCTAAAATAATATTTATGGTATCGCTGGATGTTTTGGGGCGTCCTATTCTTTTTGACTTCTTCCTCCAGTAGAGTTTAAAGGCCGTTTTGTGCCATCGAATAACTGTTTCTGGCTTTACCAAAACTATATCATCCTTCCATGTTGTATGGAATTTGGAAAGTATGACCCAAAGCTGTCTGAATACTGGCGTGCATTTTGGCTTTGTTATTTTTTTATTCTCAACCTGTTGCTGGTATAAAGAAAGCTGGCTTCGTAAGGCCAAAATTTCAAGGTCTTTACGATTTGATGAAATAAATTGCGACCGAAGGAATTGCGAAAAAATTATAATCCATTCTTTTAGAATAAAGAAAAGTGCTTTTAGGTTTTTCATATCAGTTTTTCCTTATGGGTAAATTAGTTAGAGCGTTTTTATGTTGAAATCTAAATCTAGCACAAAAATTGTCAAACACATACTAGACGATTATATCTACATATTGGCTAAAGTACAAGCGGGGGTTTATTAAATGAACAAACTAAGTGATTATATCAAGGCCATGGTTAATCTTTATGGTCTTGTCCATAAAGATGATATCGTTACATTATATAACAGGCACAGTAACGAAAATGATGAATCCGATTCTATTAACAAAGAAACGTTGGATTCATTCATCCAAGATGGCAAGGCATTCTTAAACCAAAAGCGTATATTTGTTAAGGACGATTATTTGGTTAGTCTGACAATTATGGCACTGGAGAATTTTGACGAAATACTTGAGGCCAAGAGAGGGAAGCCTTTTTATATTCCGACTAGGGAAGAGCTGTTAAAATACATAGATGATGATTATTTTGAAGTAAACGAACAATACGAAAGACTGCTTGAGTTTGCCAGAACTTTGTATATTAGAAAATCAAAGGCGGAGGTATTGTGTAAAGGGATTATGAATTACTGCACCTCAAACAAAGCCTTTGAAAATATGCCTTACTTGCTTGCCGAAAAACGTGTAAATATTAAAAATGAAAAGAAGCTACAATATTTTTATAGTCTTATACTAGATTTAAAGAACAATACCAGGTTATGGGATAATAACGGATATACCGATAGTGAAATTGGGGTATGAGTCACGGGGACAGGTCCCTTGTCTTGAGTCACGGGGACAACGAGTCACGGGAAGAGTCACGGGGACAGGCCCCATTGCCAAAGGGACATTGTGAGCAGAAACAATATAATTTATATGGGGGAAGATTGGGTGGCTATTTATATTATCTCCCTGACCCATCTTTATGGCTGGGATTATTCCGCATGAATGAGTCGAGTACGGAGCGTGGCTCCGTACCACCCCGCTCATGATTTTGATTCTGGACTTCCGAAATAATTAACTCTCAAAACCGCCCGCCAGTGATTTAAAACTTCTAAAAAAGTCCATTTTATCACGGAAAACGACAGTTTTTTTCTTGCTTTTACCAGCCAATATGGTCCTTAACTTCCAGAGAGACTTCTCACTCAAATTTTTAACGCCAGAGAAAAACCTCTCAGAACCTTGAAAACACTGATTTTCGCTCAAAAATATATTGCATAAATACTGGATTCTGAATACCGAAAAAATCTAAGGTATTAATCATTGAGGTTGTGGGAAGCGAATAATATATGGTGTTTATAATTTTTGCTGATAAGAGTTAGGACTAAGAGTATCGATATTGTTTACTTCTAATTGGACTGGTTGGATCAGATGTGCATTAAAATATGCGGTAAATTTGAAAGGTATATGACTATAATAATAACACATTATGGATAATAGGATTACAAAATCAAAAGTTCTTTCATCTCTCGTTTGGAAGTTCATGGAGCGTGGCGGAACTCAAGGAATACAATTTATAGTGCAAATAGTGTTGGCAAGGTTGTTAATGCCGGAAGATTACGGCATTATTGCTTTGGTTGTGGTCTTTACCCAAATCGCAGCAGTGTTTGTACAAAGTGGCTTGAATTCGGCACTCATTCAGAAAAAAGATGCGGATGAAGTGGATTTTTCATCAGTTTTCTATTTAAGCCTTGCCATATCCGCCGTCCTTTATATTGTGCTTTTCCTTGCGGCGCCATCAATTGCAATATTTTATAAGATGCCTCAGATAACACCAGTATTCAGGGTATTATCTTTGACATTAATATTGGGTGTATTTAACTCAATTCAAAATGCTGTCATCTCCCGTAATCTGCAATTTAAGAAATTGTTTTTTAGCAGCACCGGTGCTATTCTAGTATCCGGCACCGTAGGGGTATATATGGCATACCAGGGGTTTGGTGTGTGGGCATTGGTTGGACAACAGATAAGTAACCAGCTTATGGTTACATTAATAATGTGGTTTACAGTAAAGTGGAGACCGCATTTGATATTCTCATTCAGCAGGGTTAAGGGTTTGTTTTCGTTCGGTTGGAAATTACTTGCTTCTTCATTAATTGACACAGTTTATAGGGATATACGCAGCCTTATTATTGGGAAAATATACGCCCCCGCTATGCTTGGATTTTATAATAGAGGTCAGCAGTTTCCCTCAATAATTGTAGGAAATATTGATGGTTCAATACAATCCGTAATGTATCCTGTGTTGGCATCACATCAGGATAATAGACCCTTAGTTAAGAGTATGATGAGAAGGGCGATTGTCACTAGTTCTTTTATAATTTTCCCTATGATGATGGGACTGGCTGTAATATCCGAGCCCTTGGTTAAGATTTTACTTACGGATAAATGGCTACCGTGTGTGCCTTTTTTACAGATATTTTGTGCTAGCTACGCCTTATTTCCAATACATACTGCTAATCTACAGGCTATAAAAGGCCTTGGATATAGTGATATTTTTCTAAAGTTGGAGATAATCAAAAAAGCTGTTGGGCTTACAATACTATCCGTGACTGTTTTTTATGGGGTGTATGCCATTGCGATTGGAGGGGCTGTCGGCGGTATAATATCATCTTTTATTAATGCTTATCCTAATAAAAAATTGCTTGACTACAGCTACAAAGAACAATGGGGGGATATGCTGCCTTCGTTGCTTTTGTCTATTGCAATGGGCTTGGTGGTTTACAGTCTGAAATGGCTAGGATTATCAACAGTGTTTATGCTGATAGTTCAGGTTGTAGCAGGGATATGTATTTATGTGGTGTTGGCTTGTATGTTTAAATTGGAGTGCTTTAGATATTTGGTTAAATCGATGAAAGAGATATTCAAAACTAACAGGTCGTAGAATAGTTTCAAGAAATCAATATGGTTTATTTACCTCACGAGTAAATATTTTATTGACAACATATAATACAAATGTTATAGTGAATTTACCTTACAGGTAAAAGGTGCTGATTTGCTTAAGATCATTTATAAATCTAAAAAATTGGAGAAAATATGCACGAATTTTACTAATGCTGTAAAAGTACACGGTGAGCAAATGGCGATTATTATACATCAGCGCATAGGTGAAATAACTGCAGCCGATTCCATAGAAATGTTAGTCAAACACTCTATTGGTAGATGCCACCCTTTAACAGGAAATAGAAAAGGTCAGCATTCTATGGATTTGATAAAACCATTCAGCCTGATTATCGAAGGTGACAAAACAGGACTTAAAATCGTAAAAATAGTAAAGATAGAAAATTATCATTAACATTGATGCAACCTATGAAGGGGATGTTTGAAATGTTCAACAGAAGCAAACAAATTATTGCAATTCCGCCCGGTCAAACAATACGCGAACAGATAAAAGATCGAAATTATACGCAAAAAGAATTCTCTATTAGAATGGATTTGTCTGAAAAACATATCAGCCAGTTATTAAATGGACAGGTCGAATTAACACAAAATGTGGCTTTAAAGCTTGAGTCAGTTTTAGGTATATCTGCTCGTTACTGGAACAATCTTGAAATAATCTATAGAGAAAAGCTTGCGCGTATCACTAAAGAAAATGAAATAGAGGAAGATATAGAAATAGCCTCTAAATTTCCATATGCGAAGATGGCGAATTTGCAGTGGTTACCGAAGACAAATACAAAAGAGGAGAGGGCCATTAATTTAAGAATTTTTTTCGAAGTGGCTAAATTGGGGGCACTGAATAGATTATCAATTCCCGGTGTTTTGTATCGGACTACCGGTACCAATAATTGTATAGATTATCATCTGGCCGCATGGTGTCAAAAGGCAAGGATAGAGGCAAGACAGGTCAAGGTTGCATCCATTAATATGAGCAAGCTCAAACAGAATATCCCTACTATTCGCGGAATGACTGTAAAGAATCCCCAAGTGTTTTGTGAACAGTTAACATGTCTCCTGTCGGAAACAGGTGTAAGCTTAATATTTTTACCTCATATAGGGGGGTCTTTTCTTCACGGGGCTACTTTTTATGATGGAAATAAAATAGTTATGGGCTTAACGGTGCGTGGTAAGGATGCAGATAGATTTTGGTTTAGCCTTTTTCATGAGTTAGGGCATATATTATTGGGTCATGTTAAACCAAATAGTGAATATGATGAAATCATGGAGAAGGAAGCAGATGAATTTGCAAGGGATACATTGGTACCTCCTATTAAATACAAAGACTTTGTAAGTAGAAGGGATTTAACAAAGAAAAATATTCAAATTTTTTCAGATGAAATATCAATAGCCCCGGGTATAGTACTCGGTAGGCTTCAAAATGATGGTTATATACCTTATAACCGTTTAAACGAGTTGAAAGAGAAATACGAGATTCAATAAAGGGACAAATGTTTGATGAAAAAAATTCTAT
>CAZMMB010000098.1:0-6415 GCA_964567325.1 uncultured Oscillospiraceae bacterium | reverse complement strand
ATGATATTGCAGGGGTTTTTGGATATGGGTGACAAGTAGGATCTGCTGAACGGATTATTTTGGAAGCTGGAATCCGTTCAGTCAGCAGATGAAATCTGCTGGCAATCGGCCAAAGGCTGAAGCCCTAGTCCTACTTACAAAGTAAGTAGAGACAGGTCTTATGTCAGGAATGTCCAAGAAGACAAGTGGGGCGAAGGCTGATTGGGAACATTCTACGGCTGATTTATACCGCAAGGATTATAGATAGATACACTATTTTCCTTGCACTTGTAAGATTCATAAATGGCCATAACATTGTAAATATAGGCCTTTATGAATCGTTCAGCAAGCCCTAATTATTTGTCAATAATATTGTAACAAAGGTAAATCCTTATGACTATGACACAGCGAAAAAAAACCGATGGATACGTTGTTCAAATGCACAAATCTGGGGCCTATTCATATAGGTCGTGGGCCATAATATCAATTTGCAGGTGAAGTCGAATGAGGGGATCATCGAAATCATCTTCTAGTAGCTGTCGAATTCTACTGAGCCTATAGTTGACAGTATTTCGATGTACATACAAGGCTGAGGCCGTTTGAGTAACATTTTGATTATTGTTAAAATATGTGCGTAAGGTATTTACATAAGATGTTTCTTTTTGCCTATCTGTCTCGAGCAAAGTTTTTAGAGACCTGCTTTTAAAGAAGGGCTTTTCTATGGACTCATATAATCGTGTTACCATATGATAGGGTACCATTGAACTATACGAATATAGGCGCTGGTTTTTGTGACTACTAATTAATGATAATGCATGGTTCATAGCTTTAACTTGTAAATAGCAGTTGCTTATTTGGGTCAATTCATCTGTAGGTAAGCTCAAAGTAAAGATATAATGGTTTTGTTCGGCCTGTTTCCTGAGATCGGAATTCAAGATTTGCTTCCACCTGTTTTTTTCCTCAAAACTCAAAATAAAATAGCCATAGGTCCCATCAAAGCTATAAAGGCAAAGACTACAGGTCTTGTTAAGTATATGAGAAAGATCTGAAAGTTCTCTACCGATATAGCGGTCTTTTTTATCAACATAAACGCAAAGTACTGCATTCCATGTGGAAAATAAAATTTGCAGATTTTTTGCTCTGGAAACAATCATAGCTTGGTTCACCATGTTCCCCTTCAACACATCATTTGCAAAATCGTTTCTCATCTGCCCGATAGCCTTTGTAATGGCATCCTTTTCATTGAGTTTGGCACTCAATATCTCAGCAAGCATTTGGAGAATATAGAGGTCAAGGGTGCTTATTCTTTTGTTGATTTCAAGTAGGGCAATGTAGCCTTTAGTCTTAGAAAGGCTTTTCATTTTAGCCACTGCCCGCTTGGTGCAACCGTGAAAAGCTGTATCATCTACAAACAAGGGGATATTTGAATTATCTAGCCGTTTCCAAAACTGGTTTACATCTGTCTTATCGACAAGCTCTGAAGGACTATATTGATTACTTATGATTTCCTCCCAGACAGGGTCAATTACACTAAACCCTTGGGTATAGGCTATAACTGCGAAGGTCTCATCAGTTATTATCATTGGATTGTTTAATAGCTTGCTGCCGTATTTCTCAATGTCTGCTATAGTCGCACCTTTAGACAGCAAACTTACCAAATCGATGTAATGTCTTTCTATCAATTCTTGCTGCAGGTGTTTCTGTGTCATCATTGCTTGTTTGATTTTACTGTAGATGACATTTGCATCTGCCTGTGGTGAAATAGCTATAATCTTACCGGAAAAAGATTTAGCAATTTTCGCCAGCAGTGAATTGGAAACAGGGATACCAATGACAAGTAATAACTTTGCTTTAGATATTATATCCTGGAACTTGCTAAGATATAGGTCCTTCTCATCCAGGAAGGCGAGGGCATACCGGCTTGGCATCCTATTGGTAGGCGTTTTCAAATCCTTGATTTGGATTATATCCTCAACCGTATAGGGGTTTTCATGTATTGTTTTAAGGGAGTAGACCCTATACTCAATTTTCTCGTCTTCTAACAGGATATCTAGGTCAATCAAATTAGCACCTCCAGATAATCAGTACATGCAATCCTTACTTGAATGAGGCTAAGTAGCTATGTAATATTATCCCGGCTGGTTTTGACTATCTCAGCCAAGAAAGCGAATGGATGAGGCAAGGAAGCTAATCCCAAAGCCTCCTAAAACAATACCCAATACTACAATTATTATTCTATAAATTTGCAAATTGAAAAGACCTCGGGCCCTGCTTACCAGGCCGGAGATTGATAGATACCATGTGGCATCGGCCATAAAATGACCTAAATAAAAGACTGCTATGCCCGCGACTCCTAGGGCCTTATAGGCATTCATAATTAGGCTTAAACCCACAACCGCCCACCATATTGTAAAGTAGGGGTTTAGGCCGCTAATCAATGCTCCCCCTAACATCATATTACTATGGCTTTTGTTGCCGGTTTCTGTAAAATCTATTGTGACTTTTTTCAAGTACACATCCTTCACCATGCTAAAGCCGAAGTACAACAAGGCCAATCCACCTATAATTCCAATTAACAATTGGGCTCTTTCCGTTCCTAAATATCTTCCGGCGCCTAGAAGAATTAGGACAATTAAGGCTATTTCCAGAATCCCATGGCCTATGATTATCAAAACTCCTGCCTTCACACCAGACCTTATGCTCTTATCTATGGTATAGGTAAGCAAGGGGCCTGGCATAATAGCCCCTGAATATCCTATAAGTAACGATTGTAAAAAGATTTCAAGCAAGGTGTTCCCCCTACATATTAATTTTGTTAATCCTTAAATACTAATTAGCTTTGTTGATCTCGAAATACCAAGTTTGCTTATTCCTGTACATTAAGTTTGCTAAAAATTGATCGTGCTTCTGCTGTCAAAGGTATCAGATCACTTCTATTTAAAAGTCCTAAATTAAATTTCCTGTTAAGGGCGCAAAAGTGTCGAAGTCCTCTGTCTATTCTATTCAAATATGAGAATAGGCCTATAGCTCCTGCAGAAAAGTTATCTGCCTGCCTGCCGTAAAGGGCCCTTAAGTCGGGGAGATCTTTGAAAATCTCCTCTACTGAGGACCCATACTTTTTCAAGTGAGATGGAACCTGGCCCATTTTTATTAATTCCCCTGCCTTTTTACTGCTAGTGGCAGCGGCCATGGCTGCCCTGCAAAGTCCTATATGGCTAATATATGGTGAACCCATAGAAAGGGCTTTGAAAATTTGGTCTTCCATAGAAAAACCTCCGGTTAAGGCGATTGCAGGCAAGGGTAGACCTTCACCTTCCAGCTTTTTGCATATATTAAAAATTTCGGTTTCTAGCATAATGGTTGGCAGTCCCCATTCGTTCATCATACGGCAGGGGCTATAACCGGTTCCCCCACCAGCACCATCAAAGGTAACCATGTCTACCCGACATGTTGAAGCTATGCGGAGGACCAATTCTAAATCCTCGGGATCGTAACCGGCCATCTTGAAGTATATATTTTTTACACCCATATTGCGGAGCTCCTGCGTTCGCAAAA
Source organism: uncultured Oscillospiraceae bacterium (assembly GCA_964567325.1). Classification (GTDB taxonomy): domain Bacteria; phylum Bacillota; class Clostridia; order Peptostreptococcales; family Anaerovoracaceae; genus UBA1426. The sequence goes on along the minus strand of CAZMMB010000098.1, from coordinate 2,881 downwards.
TCAGTTTTTCCTGGGTCCACATCGGTAAGCGGGAATAGCTATAGAAATTAGGTTGGCAACCATGGGCTTGTTTTTCTTTAATTACAGGATCTTCAGGGTCAGGGTAAACAATTGATCCACTAGCCTTTGCCCTTATAGCCGCTTCATAATTTTCTAAGGCTTGAACAGGCTGAACCCCTTTGGCAGATTGACCAAATTTAAATTCAATGGCATCGACATCGCACTTTTCCACACCATACTCTATCACGCCTTTTTCATTGTCTTCGATATTGCATTGAAGGATAATTTGACCGTAGCCCCTGTAATAATTTTTAAAGGAAGCAAGTATCTGTGGCAGGAGGGGGAAATCCTGGACCTTACCATTTTTGATCTTTAAATCCGAATCCCTTAATATGGCATCCTCGCCGATTACGCATGAAATTCCGGCCATAGCGGCGCCGGCAAAATAGTCTTTCCAATTCAGCTTTATCAAGGCGGGTAAAATAATGGGCATTGTTTGTTTAATTGTATTAGTGACACCAAAGTCAGCAGAAAGATCCACGTTAAATATTGTGGCTGCATCGGAATCAGCTTCGCACCCCTTGGCCCCGAAAACCCGCCCGTTAATATTAAAATGTGAGTAATCCACAGGGTAGTTTTTTTCAGAAGAAACCTGATTATTGCCTGTATTTGTCGGATAAACCGACCTGGCCCCAAGGGCAGCTGAAATTCCAATTTCACATGTGCCTGTACAATCACTTGTACATAAAGAACACATGCCTGATTGGGAGTTAAGGTGTTTACTACGATTTTGGGTATCGTTAAAGGCGGAACCCAAGGCTGGTGAATAAGACATGAAATCCCTCCTATCATCATTAGCTATATGTTGAGCTTGTACTTTATATTGTAATTACCTTCCACCCATCCTTAAGGTATTTTGTCAGGGGCTCTCCCATATAATCAACCTCTATATCCAGCTTTTCTAATTGATTTTCAAGGCCATGCCTTTCAGCACATCTCTTGCATGCATAGACCTTGACACCTGCTTCCTGGACTAGGCGAAGTTGCTCCTGCACCTCAGCATCCTGGCAGACCAAAGAGTTGGAAGGCCCCCAGGTAATAAGGTGGCATTCATCCCACCATTTGTTTACATTGGCTTTTAGGGTATACATGAGAACCATGTCTAAAGCAATCTCCTTTTCCCCTGAAATCCATAGAATTGCTAATTTATCCATCTTCCATTCCTCCTACTGTATATTAGCTAACTTAGGCTAGTTCAAATATATATTTTCCATCAATAACTTTACGGTTCAAAATTTTGTTTTCCCACAAGTAGATAAGATGGGCCATTGCCTCGCCGGTGGCAAACCATTTCTGCTGCATAGGGAACTCATCCCAATTTCTTGCACTTATTTTCCAAGTCATTTCCCCTGCAGTATCGTAGGCATTTTTAGCTCCGCCTTTTAAGATCTGAACTACCTGGTCCAATCGTTTCCTGTGGTGGTCTTCTAACTGCTCAATTCTTTTATAGGGATCAACGATTTTTCTTCTATGGGCAGTAAAAATATGCTTTATCGGCAAGCCTTTTATTAATTCTAGACTCTTAAGATATTCAGTCAAGGGACTTCTATGATTAAGATCAATAGAAATAACAGGGGTTATATCTCCTAGAATGTGATCCCCTGAGAACAGGATTTGTTTTTCCTCATCAAATAAACACATATGTCCAGGTGTATGACCAGGCGTATGAATCATTCTAAGTGAATATTCACCTATATTTATCAAATCTCCATTATTTACATAAGTAAAAGTTATGTCTTTTTTAGGTCGGAATACCCAACCAGGGTGGCTTCTGGTCTCTGAGCTTTCATCCCTTTTTGGAAGTCCATGAAGATAATATTTGGCTTCCATTTCATGCCAGTATTCGTCTGTATTGCACTTATTAATAATTGTGCCATCAGCCTCGCTGCAATAAACAAGGGTATTTTCGCGGATTAATTTAGGAACGAGCCCAGAATGGTCTGCATGAAGATGGGTAACGAAAATATCCGTTTTTCCCAAACTAACGTCTATTTTATTTAAGGCGGACATAAGGGCGTCGTAGCATTCTTGCCGATTGAATCCTGTATCAATTAGCAGGTTTCTTTTATCCCCCTTAATTAGATATGAGTTTAATGTCTTTAGGGGATTGTCGGGTAAGGGCAATTCTATGTGGTATATATTCTTTAAAACTTCTTCTACCATGTATTTCTCCTATATTCTATTGTGATTTAAAGTAGCACTGATAAAAAGTGGCAAGTTAGCACTGATAAATTTGGTATAACTTTGTCTGCACGGCCCTGCGGCTTTTGGGACCCGTGGTCCTGCGGCCCTTGTGAGGCTCCCAGGGCTTTGTGTGGTGCTTGGTCTTTGCCAAGGCAGCGGCCCCCCGGCCTGTCGTACCGTCCCCCTAGTGTGCAAAAAAGCGAGTAATGCATACTTTTCGAACATGCTAGATACAGTTTTATCCATAATAGCAAGTTAATATACAATTAACCGGCTGATTAATACCATTTATATACATAACCGTCATAAATAACAAAAATTACTCGGATATTTGCACAGCTGCGCTTTAGCCACTTCAAAGTCTATTTCCGTAACAAGATGTATTATTATATAATGATACGGCTCAAGTGTCAAAAGCCTCACCGAGGGGGGTTAGTGTCAAGTAATCGTTGGCAAAAGTTCATTCATACAAATTTCTGTAAGATAACACCCTTATGAATCTCATTTTTTGGTTACAAACCGCATTTATTCCACATTCCTGTTGACATGGGGCCCCTGACCCTCTGGACTCCTGCTTTTCAGGCAGAAATAAACTGTTCTCCTCATGCGTCATTTCTGCCGCCAAGAGCTTACCATA
>CAZMMB010000097.1:0-6421 GCA_964567325.1 uncultured Oscillospiraceae bacterium | reverse complement strand
CAATTGTTTCTTCTATTCTTTCACGTCCAACTTGGGCAAGCCACATTTTAAAAGGCTCTGCCTTTGATGAGGGAATAGATTGTATAATCCGCAATAGCTCTTCAGTATTCGCAACATCAGTCAGCCTTTTTTTACCGTCCGTTGCAGTCATTTTCAACTGCTTACAATTTGTAAGCAGTTGAAAACCTTCCTCGATAAGGCGCTTTTTTAAAACTGCCCAATAAGTGCTTGCGCCCCGTGGTGTTGCTTGGTCTGTTAATACTCCTACTACATCCACCACGGAGAAATATAATTCTTCCCCCTCTTCATCCCATGCAGTACGGATGCGTTTATCTTCAAAAAGTTGAATTTTATTATCTTCATCCATTAAGAACCCCTCCCAGTAATTTATTTTTACCTTCTTCTAATTTCTTTATCTCAATATTTAACTCCATCCTACGATTGAATTGTGTTTCTTTTTTCAATCTAGACCGTAAGCTTATAATCTCTTCTTCAATAGTCTCTATCTGAGTTGCAAGTTCCCTTGCTTCTGCACCGGTTATATTATCCTCCGTTGGCATAATAGTCGAAAGATTATAAATGCTAATAGCGTCTGCAATATCACTATAAAATGCATAGAAGTTGGTAAACCTCATGCTCTTTATGTTTAGCTTTGCAAATAAATCACTATCTCCATCCAGCCAGTCAGTGGCAATAAACTCCTCGATAGTATTTTTGCTGCTATCGCTTTGGCTGATTCTCTGATGAGCAACAAAAATAAGTCTTTTCTGTTCCAACTTAAAAACCAGTAGCATTGGATAGGGAATTGCCCTCATAATAATCTCGGCTATTCTTTTAAGCTTGTAGTCCCTATGTAAAATAACCTCGATAATTTCAACTTCGGGATAATCCCGCACTTCATCCTTATAGGCCGGTATGTTTATGGTTTCCGGCTTTAAACAATAGAGCCAGGCTATTTTGTTTACGGTGTCTGTAATCAAGGCTTTATAGCTAGTCGATAAAGCCGCATTGTTATAAATGGTATTACCGATAATGCAGCTATCGGGGATATTTAAAAACTCATAAGCATCCATAACCGCCCTCCTAATTCTTAATCACTAAGAAGGTAATTAGCTCAAAATCTTCTATGCCGTCAAACACACTCTTTTGCATAGTAGTGCCGCCTTTAGAAAAAAGACTGGCCACTCCAATATCTTCTTTTTTCCCTACTAAGTTTTCAATAGAAGTCTCCAATAGATCTGAGTAGTGCTTCATTTTGCGCCCGTCATTGGTTGCTTTATTAAATTCAGCTACAAGGTCTTTTAGCACTTCGTTTTTACCGGAACATAACTTCTTATAATAATCTAATATCTTCTTGGCGTGAAGGAAGGATAGCTGAACCTCTCCATCATCTGTGATATAGACCATGTAGTAGGGGAATAGGGGATTTTGTTCCTTGCTCTGTTCCTTGCCTTCCACCTGTTTTAAGGTGAAGATTACCCCCGGCTTGACAATATCACTGATGCTTTCATCAATTTTAGCCACAGCATACATGCCGCTTGGTCCACTTTATTAAATCCATATCCTGCAGAAGAACTTTAACATTCTCGGGGTTACGCTTTATGTAATATTCCCTGATAAGTTCTTGGTCTTTATGAACAAAAGTAGGCTCAGTAAAAATAAACTTCATCTTGTCTATTTTACTAAGTTCTTTTTTTAATTCTGCAAAGGCATAGATGGTAAAATATGCTGATATAACCGATAATTTAGAACCTTTACTAAGTTCTTCTTTTAGCTCATCTACAACCCTATACTTTTTATTATCTAAAACCTTAGGTGGTCTCATCTAATTAACCCTCCGTCACCGATTTATCTCCCCGCTATCTTTAGGCTTTTTCCTAATCTTTCTCCTGTCTGCCGGCTTTTCTGCATCCTTTGGTATAACCCAACAAATATCACCGAGCTTAAAAGCCCCTTCTATGCGGCCTTCCTCACAAAGTATCTGTACTCTCCGTCTTGAAATATCCCACTTCACGGCTACTTCTTTTGCCGATAAAAAATCCATTGTAGACACCTCCATTTAAGAAGTCCTTAGCAAATATTATATTCCAACATGCGAACAAACACAAGAATTGTTTAGCTCCTACTACCATAAGACTCTTCCGACTTCGAAAGCAGAAACATTGATGATATCGAATGAAGTTTAGCCGAAAGTCTTGGTTTCCTGATTTTGGCTAAACTATTTGACTGAGGCATCCAGCGCCAAAGGAAAACAAGGGAGTTACTTAATAAACATCAAAATGAGCAAAATTGGTTCGCCAATTGCCGAACTTGACTTTGTGCACCGTTGGGGGGCAATACCGCCGTCCCACGGTCCCGCAGTACCTAGTAACGAGTGTGGAGGAAGAATTGAAGACCCACGAGGCCCCAAAGAAGCCTTAAAAGTTAAAATATGTATTCAAAAAAAAGATCCAAACTGCTTTGGTTTATTTTTCTTTTATGCGATTGCCACTAACTAAATAGAAAAACAATATGGCATATCTACATTTTTTCATGTATAATATTTAGTAACCCGCCTATCTGTAATTATTCATGGAGGTATATATATTGGCTAGAAATGTAATGGTCTGTGTAACGCAACAAAAAACTTGTGATAGGCTCATCCAATACGGTCACGAGTTGTTAAACGAAGACAAAGGCGAACTTTTTATTATTCATGTAGCCCACTACCAATTTAAATTTCTAGGGAATTCAAAAGAAGGCGAAGCCTTGGAATATCTTTATGAAAAGGCGATGGAATACGGAGCACAATTGACAGTAGTGCGTTCAAACAATGTTCAGGACACCCTGGTTGATCTGGTTAAGAAGTACAAGATTACCCACATTATTCTGGGCGAATCAGGTGAGTCCGCCGAAAGCAAAAATGTTGTGCAGCAGCTTACAAACCGGGTGAAAAAGCAGGCGCAGGTTATTGTCGTACCGGCCGGTTAAAAGACAATTAATAGGGGTCTCCAATCGGCATAAATCAACGTTTGATCGATAGCTAGCAGATTTCACCTGCTACTGAACAGATTCTAAATAAGCCGTTCAGCAGACCCTAATTATCCTTCAGTAGCTGATGATTATTTTATATTATCCCTACCTATAAAGGCCTCCATAGACCGATAGAAATCCTCGGTGGGGTTTATCCAAAGGCTTGTGTCGACTTTGAAGCACCTGGAGGCTCCATATATTAAAACGGGACAGTCCCCGGAATATTGACAGAGTAACTCCTTGATATCCCTCAAGGCGCTCTCCTCCTTCATACCCCTTGGAATTCGTAATTTCACAGGCTTTCTTCTTACTGAGTCACAAAACTCATCGATAGGAAAAATGGTCCTAACTAGTACTTTGGGTGGCTCATCCTCTTTGCAATCGACGGTTCCTGTTATTGCAACTATTGTATCTTTCTCAATTAAGTCCCTATGCCTTTCAAAAACATTGGGGAAAATCACTGCCTCCATGCTCCCATATAAATCCTCCAATTGTATAAAAGCCATCAAGTTATTCTTCTTTGTGACAAGGGTTCTCATGTCGCTTATAATACCTACCATGGTAACAGACATCCCGTCATGTGACAGGTCTCCTTCTTCACGACTGGTTAAGTCTACTGTTGCAGTAGTGTTGAATGCCTTTATTCGCTGGACATAGGCATCTAGCGGATGACCGGTAACATACACCCCTAGCATCTCTTTTTCCATAGCAATTTTTATATCCTTGTTAAAATCGCCTATCTCAGGAAATTGGTTCAAAAAAGTACACTGGCCCATGATTTCCTGGTTTTCCTCAAATAAACTAAGCTGTCCAGGGATTACCCGTCTTGACTCATTCTGAGCTGACTCAATCAGACTTTCATATATAGCCATCAACCATGCCCTGTTGTCGTGCAAACTATCAAATGCCCCCGCCTTAATTAGACTCTCAATGGCTTTTTTATTTATTTCCCCTATATCTATGTTTTGAATAAAAGCGAAGATATCATCCGGCCTATTCTTTTCAACCATGGAAATTATAGCATCCGCGGCCCCCACACCAACATTTTTCACACCTAAAAGACCGAAGCGTATTTCATCACCTATAACAGTGAACTTCTTTTTGCTTTTCAAAACATCAGGTGGCAGCACCGGTATGCCCATCTCCTTACAGTTTTGTATATATAGGGCAATCTGGCTAGAGTCCCCTATTACACTACCCATTAAGGCGGCCATGAATTCTACCGGATAATGGGCCTTTAGATAGGCTGTCTCATAGGCTAAAACCGCATATGCAGCCCCATGTGATTTATTAAATGCATATTCAGCAAAGCTTTCCATCTGATTATAAATTGCCTCAGCCGCCTTCTCACTGATACCACTTCTGATACATCCCTTAATTTCAATATTCCCCTGAGAATCCTCCTTACCATATATGAAGTGTTCCTTCTCCTTCTCCATTATCTCACGTTTTTTCTTGCTCATGGCCCGGCGAACCAAATCACTACGGCCATAAGTATATCCGGCCAAATCCCTGACAATTTGCATAACTTGTTCCTGATAGACCATGCAACCGTAGGTAACGGAAAGGATAGGCCCCAGGCTTTCGTGAATATATTCGATATTATCTGGATTCTTTTTATTGGATATGTATGTGGGGATTGATGCCATGGGTCCTGGTCTGTAAAGGGATATGCCTGCAACAATATCTTCAAAGCAATCGGGCTTAAGATTGATCATAAACTGGCGCATACCTTGACTCTCCAACTGGAATACTCCCAGGGTATTGCCACTGCTAATGAGCTCATATGTTTTCACGTCATCGTAGTCCATGGTGGAAAAATCAACCCTGACCCCATGGTTTTTTTCTATTATATCAAGGGCATCTCTGATTACCGTCAGATTTCTAAGGCCGAGAAAATCCATTTTAAGAAGGCCCAACTCTTCTATTGTCCCCATGGTATATTGAGTTGCCACCCCTTTTTCTGCTAAATACAAAGGGACATACTCATCGATGCTTTCTTTAGTTATTACTACTCCTGCAGCATGGGTGGATGCATGTCGGGACTTACCCTCTATAGCCCTTGCGGTATCTAATAAATCTCTAATCTGCCTGTTGCTTTCATAATCAACCCGCAATTCACCGCTCATCTTTAAGGCCTTATCGATTGTCATTTTCAGGTCATAGGGGATTTTCTTTGCAATGGCATCAACCTCCCCATAGCCTATATTAATGGCCCTGCCCACATCCCTGACAGCCTGTTTTGCCTTCATGGTTCCAAAGGTAATTATCTGGGCCACCTTATCTGCCCCATATTTTTCAACCACATAATCAATTACCTCACCACGACGTTCATAGCAAAAATCAATGTCTATGTCAGGCATGCTGATCCTTTCAGGATTTAAAAACCTTTCAAATATCAGTCCATATTTTATGGGATCAATATCGGTAATATGAAGGCAATATGCAACAATGCTTCCTGCTGCCGACCCCCGGCCGGGCCCCACCATTATTCCATTTTTCTTGGCATATCTGATAAAGTCCCATACAATTAGAAAATACTCAACATATCCCATGGATTCGATAGTGTCGAGCTCATATTCTAAGCGTTTTAAAAGGCCTTCGTCCGGCTTGCCATACCTTTCAGCCAAGCCCTCTACGCACAGGGCCCTTAAATAAGAGTTGTTATCCTCACCTGCAGGGGGTTTGAATTCCGGGAGATGAATCTGGCCAAATTCAAATTCCACATTGCAAGCCTCTGCAATAACCATCGAATTGCTTATTGCCTGGGGTATATCGCTAAAAAGCTGCCGCATTTCATCCTGGGATTTTAAATAAAATTGATCATTAGGAAAACTCATCCTGTCCCTATCATCTACTGTTTTTCCAGTCTGTATGCACAGGAGGATATCGTGGGCTGATGCATCTTCCCTGTTTACATAGTGGACATCGTTCGTTGCCACAAGGGGTATGCCGGTTTCCATGCTTATTTTCTTCATATAAGGCAGTATCTTATACTCTTCCTCTAACCCCTGGTCCTGCAGTTCTAGGTAGAAATTCCCCTGGCCAAATATTTCAGCAAGCTCTAGAGCCTCCTCCTTGGCCCCGGAATAATCATTATTTAAAAGTTTGGAAGGAATATCACCTGCCAAGCAAGCTGAAAGGCCAATAAGGCCACCCCTGTATTTTCTTAGCAGTTCCTTGTCCACCCTGGGCTTATAGTAAAAACCTTCAATAAAGCTTTTAGATACTATTTTTAAAAGATTTTGATAGCCCCTCTTATCCTTGGCTAATAGAACCAAATGACCCTGGTGCTTGTCCTTTACCGGGTCCTTATCTTTTCTCCCCCTGCTAGCCGTATACACCTCACAGCCTATGATAGGTTTTATACCTGCCTTCTTCGCTTCCTTGTAAAAGTCCACCACCCCAA
>CAZMMB010000096.1:3447-6459 GCA_964567325.1 uncultured Oscillospiraceae bacterium | reverse complement strand
CCTTATAGCCCTAGAGAGTATAACCCTGTTAGGAACTGCCCTGGTAATCCATGCTGATCCCAAGCAAAGCCCCCCTAGTCATAGTTCATCGGTTGGCATAATAGGTGGAGCGGATGGACCCACAGCAGTTTTCATATCTAATGGATATGGTAATGGTTTGTTGGATTGGCTTATTAAATCCTTGAATAGGAAAGGTTTGGATATTCAAATCCCACAGGCCGGGCAGAAAAAAAATGCAGCTACCGATGAACAAAGGCAGGATGCAAACGAGAGAGGACTGCTTATCCTTATCAATAAGGACAAGCCTGTGGATAAAGATTATAAACCGGAGTACCTATCAGCTATAAAATACTATGCTACAGATAGGAGTGAAGCAAGCAGGTATATGCGGGAGGAGGCAGCCGACCACTTCCACCAACTGGTGGAAGCTGCGGCACTAGAGGGCTATAAATTGGTGATGACAACAGCATACCGCTCTTATGGTTTTCAGCAAATCCTATGGAATAACTATGTGGCTAACGAAGGTGAGGAGGCAGCCTCTAGGTTTAGCGCAAAGCCCGGCCAAAGCGAGCATCAAAGTGGTTTGGCTGTGGATGTAAGTTCCCCATCTGTTGACTATGCCCTTACAGAAAGCTTCGGGGGGACCCCAGAAGGGGAATGGCTTGCTTCAAAAGCCCATGAATTCGGATTCATATTGCGCTTTCCCAAGGGCAAGGAGGAAATAACAGGCTACCTATACGAACCCTGGCATATCCGCTATGTAGGGAAGCCTGTCGCAACGGAAATATACGAGGAAGAACTAACCTTAGAAGAGTATTTGGAATTATATCCGCAAACACCTTAATCATATGTAAGAAAGGATGATAATAATAATGGCAACATATTTTCAAGAACCATCAAGAACCTTCAGTGAATACCTCCTAATGCCCGGTTATTCAACAGTAGAATGCCGGCCGGATAATGTAAGTTTAAGAACCCCTGTAACAAAATTTAAAAGGGGGGAAGAGGCGGATATATCTTTAAACATTCCTTTAGTATCGGCCATAATGCAATCGGTTTCCGATGATTGTATGGCTGTGGCCTTGGCAAAAGAGGGGGGATTGTCCTTTATTTTTGCTTCCCAACCAATAGAAAGCGAAGTAGCAATGGTGGAGAGGGTAAAGAGCCATAAAGCCGGCTTCGTTACTAGCGATTCCAACATTAGACCGGACCAAACCCTGGAGGATATACTAGCCTTAAAAGAAAAGACCGGCCATTCAACCGTTGCAGTAACTGATGATGGGACTTCGGAAGGTAAGGTTCTAGGTATAGTTACCAGCAGGGATTATAGGGTTAGCAGGATGACGACGGATACCAAGGTGGCATCATTTATGACACCCCTATCATCTTTAATTTATGCCCGTGAGGGAATCAGCCTTTCGGAAGCCAATGATATGCTTTGGGACAATAAGCTCAACGCCTTGCCTATTGTAGATGATAATGGAAGGTTGACACATTTTGTATTTAGAAAGGACTATGAATCCCATAAGGCCAACCCCTTGGAAAATTTAGACCGGCATAAAAGATATATAGTGGGGGCAGGGATAAACACCAGGGATTACGAGGATAGGGTACCAGCTCTTATAAGTGCAGGGGCTGATGTACTCTGCATCGATTCATCCGAAGGCTTTTCTGAGTGGCAGCAAAGAACCTTGAATTATATCAGGAAAGAATATGGGGATAGCGTAAAGGTGGGAGCTGGAAATGTGGTAGATAAAGAAAGCTTTCTCTTTCTTGCTAAAGCAGGGGCTGATTTCATAAAGGTAGGAATAGGGGGAGGGTCCATTTGCATTACAAGAGAACAGAAAGGCATTGGCCGTGGCCAGGCAACAGCCCTGATAGAGGTCGCTGAGGCAAGAAATGATTATTTCAAAGAGACGGGTATATATATCCCTATCTGTTCTGATGGGGGAATTGTTTATGATTATCACATGACTCTGGCTCTAGCCATGGGGGCAGACTTTATAATGCTGGGAAGGTATTTCGCCAGATTCGATGAAAGTCCCACGGACAAGCTCAATATTAACGGTAATTATGTGAAGGAATATTGGGGGGAAGGTAGCAACAGGGCCAGGAACTGGCAGAGGTACGATATGGGCGGGGATGGTAAACTTTCCTTTGAAGAGGGTGTTGATTCTTATGTTCCCTATGCCGGTAGCCTGAAGGATAATGTAGGCTTAACCTTAAATAAGGTAAGGGCAACCATGTGCAATTGCGGTGCTCTCAGCATAGCTGAATTGCAAGAAAAGGCGAAATTAACCCTGGTTTCAGCTACTAGCATAGTGGAGGGTGGGGCCCACGACGTCATATTAAAGGAAAGCAGCCAGAGCCAAAGCAGATAAAAAGGGGAATAGCGGAATCGCGATGATAGACAAGATGATAGATAAGAGGAGACGGAACAATCAAAATAGAGGAAAATAGTAAGGGATATAGTGATAGAAAAGAAAAGAAGGGGATGCTTAAAGCACTAAAGGCAGCATTTCCCGTCACAATACCGGTTTTAACCGGTTACATATTTTTGGGAATTGGCTATGGAATACTTATGAATAAAATTGGCTATGGGGCAGGCTGGACTTTTTTAATCAGCCTACTTGTGTTCGCCGGGTCCATTCAGTATCTAGCTATAGCCTTGCTGGTATCTGCCTTCAATCCCTTATATACTTTGTTGCTTACCTTAATGGTCAACGCTCGGCATATATTTTATGGAATTTCCATGCTTGAGCCTTATAAGGATACTGGGAGATTAAAGGCCTACCTCATATTTGGCCTTACGGATGAAACGTTTTCTCTTCTGAGTACCATGAAAGTTCCCCAGGGTATTGAGAAAAAATGGTTCTTCTTCTTCGTAACCTTTCTAAACCATTGTTACTGGGTTATTGGATCAGTCTTAGGAAGCCTAGTCGGTTACTTGTTGCATTTCAATACGAAAGGCTTGGATTTTGTATTGACCGCATTGTTTACGGTCCTTTTTAT
>CAZMMB010000096.1:0-3437 GCA_964567325.1 uncultured Oscillospiraceae bacterium | reverse complement strand
GGAGGGGAACCAGTAACCACTATCCCGCACTGATTGGTTTGATTGCATCTATCTGCTGCTTGCTCATTTTCAAAGGGGAGAATTTCATAATACCAGCAATGATAGCAATTCTTCTTTTTTTGATAGCCTTTAATAAAATCATAGATAGGGGTGAGACAAAATGATGCCCTTTCATCAGACCCTAATTACTATGGTGGCTTTAATAGCCGGCACCCTGATAACGCGGTTCCTTCCATTTTTAATCTTTCCCCAAAATAGGAAGACCCCATCCTTCATCCTATATTTGGGCAGGGTCCTCCCATATGCTGTTATGGGGCTCTTAGTGGTGTTTTGCCTAAAGGAAGTTTCGGTCCTAGCTTATCCTTATGGGATCCCAGAGGCAATTGCCATAGCTAGTATTGCAATATTTCACATTTGGAAAAACAATGTGTTGATTTCAATAGCTGTCGGCACCCTGGTCTACATGGCCCTGGTACAACATGTGTTTGTGTGAAAGATAGGCCATGTCATTGATATTCACCGGCAGATGCCTATCTTAGGGAATTTCGGAATTCCGGAATTCCGGCATTCTGGTATTCTGGCGTTATCCAATCTATACGATGGCTCGTGTGCAAATTTTCGACTAATGCATAGATTTGCTTGTTTTAATATACATTTTATAGAATAAGATCTAGTAGGTGTAAAAATTAGGCCTGATAATATACATATAGTGTAAAGTAATGCAGAATAGCCCAACATTACTTGAATATTTGCACACCTCGATGCTTAATAAAAACCGACTGCACAAACTTTCAGGCTAATGGCATCATCTTTTATGTTTTCATGATTGCTCTGACTGACTTTTGACCCTTATTGTAAGAATAAATCTTTCGGCATTCTGGAATTCAGGTGTTATCCAATCTATACGATGGCTCGTGTGCAAATTTTCGATTAATGCATAGATTTGCTTGTTTTAATATACATTTTATAGAATAAAATCTAGTAAGTGTGAAAATCAGGCCTGATAATATACATATAGTGTAAAGTAATGCAGAATAGCCCAACATTACTTGAATATTTGCACACCTCGATGCTTAATAAAAACCGACTGCACAAACTTTCAGGCTAATGGCATCATCTTTTATGTTTTCATGATTGCTCTGACTGACTTTTGACCCTTATTGTAAGAATAAATCTTATGCAGTATAATGGGATAGAGTAGCTAGCGATTGGATGCCGCTATTTAACTGTGATAAAACCAGTTTACGCCAACAGTTATGAATTTTGTATTGAATGAAAGGATGTATATACTTGGAAAGAATAAATCTTCAGCAAAGAACCGGATTTGCGGAAACGATAGAAGAATATGTTACCGAAATTTTAAAGAGAATAAAGCAGCAGGTTGGAACAGAAAAGGTGCTTTGTGCACTAAGTGGAGGGGTAGATAGCTCAGTATGCGCAGCCTTAGTCCACAAGGCCCTTGAAGATCAGCTAATCTGTATATTTGTTAATCATGGGCTTATGCGCAAAGGTGAACCCGAGATGGTCTCGCATGTGTTCGGTGATGAATTTCATATGAGACTAATATCTGTTGATGCTTCGAAAAGATTTTTGAATAAATTGTCGGGAATCGAGGATCCTGAAAAGAAAAGAATGATTATTGGTGAAGAATTTATTCGGGTTTTTGAAGATGAATCAAAGAAAATTGGAGATGTAAAGTTCCTGGCCCAAGGAACAATTTATCCAGACATAGTGGAAAGCAAGTCAGACAAAGGGGGAGTTAAATCTCATCATAACGTAGGGGGTCTACCTGATGACTTCGACTTTGAACTATTAGAACCTTTAAAATATTTATTCAAGGATGAGGTGCGCCAAGTAGGAGAAATCTTAGGACTTCCTCATGAACAAGTCTGGAGGCAACCATTCCCAGGGCCTGGCCTCGGTGTAAGGATAATGGGGGCTATAACGGAGGATAAAATTAGAATTGTACGTGAATCAGATGCAATTTTGCGTGAAGAGATAAAAGGGGCCGGCCTTGAAGGAGAGGTTTGGCAGTATTTCACCGTTTGTCCTGGATGTAGGTCGGTGGGTGTTAGTGATGGAAAAAGAACTTACGGCGATGCAGTTGTCATTCGCGGAGTAACTAGCGTAGATGCAGTAACCGCCGACGTAGCAAGACTACCTTATGAGCTCCTTGAAAAATTAAGCCTTAGAATTACCTCGGAGGTAGAGGGGGTAAACCGAGTGATGTATGACATCACGTCAAAGCCACCGGGAACCATAGAGTGGGAGTGAGACCTATCCCAATTTGCGAAGCAAACAGTTGGAAGGTCCACAGTCAGGGTTGGCGAGAGCTCCGTCGCCCCGTCGCCCCGTCGCCCCGTCGATTTTGACGGGTTTCTAAATGTTTTCCTATATATACATGCATAAATATGGTATATAATATAGACATTAGATAAGGAAGATAGGGCTGATATATATGGATATAAAATATATTAGAAAACTTATAGATGCCGGAGACGGTATCAATATTGAATTTAAAGAGAATAAAAGTAAACTTAATAAAGATGTATATAAACCAGTGTGTGCTTTTTTAAACAGAATAGGTGGACATCTACTATTAGGAGTAAAAGACAATGGCTCCTTGCTGGGGGTCGATGGCCTCAATTGGAAAGATTAAAAAAGAATTTATAACTTCAATGAATTTTCCTACAAAAATAAATCCTGGTTTTTATTTAAATGTAGAAGAAATAGACATAGATAATTGAAAAGGATCGGGTTTATATTGAAAACGGAAATAAGGCCCATGGCAATGGAATAATTGATCCAAATAATTTCCACCCTCCCCTAAAAATTCTACCATAGCAAAGTTTTTAAAGAGATTGGCTGGGTAGATGAACTAGGATCGGGAGTTAGAAATATCTATAAATACAATAAAATTTACTCAGGAGCAGACCCAGTCTTTATAGATGAAGATGTTTTTAAGACAATAAATTCCTTTAACCTTTGATGATAGTGACCAAGCTAGTGAACAAGTTAGTGAAGAGATTAAAAGAATTTTAGAATTTTGTGAGGCCCCAAGAACAATGGTAGAAATTCAAGAATTTATGAAATATAAACATAAAACATATTTAGAAGAAAAATGCTAAATCCTTTAATAAAAGGAGGCTTGCTAAAACTAGCCCTAAACAAAAATACTACTCTGAGAATAGATAGAGCAAAATGTCTT
Source organism: uncultured Oscillospiraceae bacterium (assembly GCA_964567325.1). Classification (GTDB taxonomy): domain Bacteria; phylum Bacillota; class Clostridia; order Peptostreptococcales; family Anaerovoracaceae; genus UBA1426. The sequence continues at coordinate 229 of CAZMMB010000096.1, read as the reverse complement.
TGCTTCTGATTTGGTATTCAAGGAGTATTTGCCCATATAATGGAAGGTGCAATGAGGGGGAGGCAGTATGCTAGTTAAGGTTGGAAAGGTATTTGGAAGCTAATTTAGGAAAACATTGAATCTAATCTAAGTGGGAAAGTTGGGTAGAAAATGAAGTTAGGGACTTTGGAAAAGATAGAAGACCTAAGGCAAATATGGAAACACGAAGCTTTAAATTTTACGCCTTGGT
>CAZMMB010000095.1:0-6474 GCA_964567325.1 uncultured Oscillospiraceae bacterium | reverse complement strand
CCTGGGCATATAAATCTGTATTATCCCCTATAATTCTAATAGCATTTTGATTTGCTCCCACCGTTCCGTCGGAACCTAGCCCCCAGAATTTGCACCTTATCGTCCCCTCTGGCTCCGTATTGATTCCTTCCACTGTTTCCAAAGAAGAATGAGTCACATCATCAACAATTCCAATTGTGAATTGGTCTTTTGGCTCATCCTTAGCGAGGTTGTCATATACGGCGATAATCTGACCCGGTGTTGTATCCTTGGACCCAAGACCATATCTACCACCATAAATTTCGGGGCTATCCTTTTCTTTATAGTACATAGCCCGAATATCCATGTAGAGCGGATCTCCAATTGCACCAGGCTCCTTTGTTCTTTCCAAAACAGCAACCCTTTGCACGGTCTTAGGCATAACAGCCTTCAAATATTCTGGTGCAAAAGGCCTATACAGCCTTACTTTAATTAATCCTACTTTTCTTCCTGCTTTGCGCAGATAATTTATAGTCTCTTCAATTGTGTCACAAACAGACCCCATAGCAACAATTACCAACTCGGCATCGGGGGCCCCTACATAGTCAAAGAGCTTATACTTTCTTCCAGTAAGTTGTCCAATCTTATCCATATATTCTTCCACTATTGCAGGAACCGCTTCATAGTATTTATTTGCGGCTTCTCTAGCCTGGAAGTAAATATCAGGGTTTTGTGCTGTTCCCCTAGTGACTGGCCTTTCCGGATTCAATGCATTATCTCGGAACTTTTGGACCGCCTCCATATCTAACATACCAGCAAAGTCCTCATAGGCTATGGTCTCTATTTTCTGTACCTCGTGCGAGGTCCGGAATCCATCAAAGAAATGCATAAAAGGTACCCTACTCTTTATGGATGCCAGATGTGCTATTCCACCAAGATCCATTACTTCCTGAACCGATCCAGATGCCAATAAGGCAAAACCCGCCTGCCTAGCAGACATAACATCGGAATGGTCTCCAAATATGCTAAGGGCGTGAGCTGCTAAGGCCCGTGCTGATACATGGAATACCCCCGGTAGAAGTTCCCCTGAAATCTTATACATATTGGGAATCATCAATAAAAGACCCTGGGAGGCAGTATAGGTAGTCGTCAATGCTCCCGCAGCCAAAGAACCGTGGACCGCACCGGCCGCACCGGCCTCCGATTGCATCTCCACAACCTTAACCTTTTGCCCAAAGATATTCTTTTCTCCATGGGCTGCCCATTCATCTACCATTTCCGCCATATTGGAAGAGGGCGTAATGGGATAAATAGCCGCAACCTCCGTAAAAGCATACGAAACATATGCTGCAGCCGTATTACCATCCATCGTTTTCATTTTGTCTTGTGCCATGTTTTTCTCCTTTGTTCTTTCATCTATTTTAATCCTATGGAACCATTATCTAGGCAATTAACTATTTACAAAACTAGCAATTGTTAATGGTCAACAATTTATTAATTACCTAAATAGTATATACAAAATGGGTTGTAGTTTCAAGCAATGGAGGAGAAAAATTCATAATCTGCTAAGATTGCAAGCTTAATTGCCACTTAATAATTATTTAATTTTTTTACCTATAGAGAATGCCTTTTCTAGTTATTTCTGTGTAAATCGTCTCTGTTTAAAAATTTTATCAAAAGAAATCGCATATTGCCGACAGTCTTAGTTAATGATAGAATCTAGTGAACAATAAATTATGATGTGTGTCTAAAATATATTTGCAGGTGAAATAATGAACAAAATCAAAGAATTATTTAGCGACTGGCGCTATATGAAGTTTTCCTTCTATATTGCTTTTACTGTTGGCCTGCTTTATATATTGTATTTCATAATAAAGAATTTCAGCATTGTTCTTTCATGGTTGTTCATCGTATTGGGTAATATCAGTTCGGCGCTTGCGCCGCTTTTCATAGGTCTTATACTAGCGTATTTGTTGAGCCCTTTAGTCGATATTGTCGATAAAAAAATCATGGGCAAATTGTTCTTCAAATCACCTAAAACTCAGAAGAAAGTTGAGAAACAGTTACAACTGAGAAGAATCTTTAGCATTATACTAACATATATTTTGATTGTATTTTTATTTCTTCTTCTCATATACGCATTTGCCTTCCTTATTGTGGGACAGTTAGTCTTTACCAGCATTACAGGCGTGTTGGAAAGCATTATCAATTATTTTTCCCACTATGAAGAAGTCTTCCAAAACTTTATGAACTCCCTGCCTAATAGTGGCTTAGAGGAAAGGTTTAATACTTTGCTAAACGACTTAGCTTTGTGGATTTCTAAGAATTTTAGTGGCGAAGCTGTCCTAGACTTTGTAGCAAGAGCAGGCGGGAGCCTAGTCAACATTGTGCTAGGTATGGTTGTGTCAATTTACCTAATTAAAGACAGGGAATATTTTAAGCGCTTATGGAGGAAAACCCTCCACGTTTTATTCCCAATGAAACACGGGGCTAAAATTAACGACGTACTATACGATATGGACATGGTCTTTTCAAAATTTTTAAGAGGTCAACTTTTAGATGCCTTAATTGTGGCCATAATTACATCAATCGTGCTGACAATTATCCGTGTTGATTTCGCTGTCCTTCTCGGTTGCTTTGCCGGCTTGACAAATGTAATCCCCTATTTTGGGCCTGTATTCGGGGCCATACCTGCGGTAATTGTGGCCTTATTTACGGGAGGTTTTTCTAAGGCAATAGTCACATTAGTTGCCTTCGTTATAATACAACAAATTGATGGGAATATTATTAATCCGAAAATCGTTGGCTCCAGCACAGGCCTACATCCTGTCTTTGTCCTGTTGGCTGTTACCTTTGGTGGCTACTTCTGGGGGCTTTTAGGAATGGTCTTAGCAGTTCCGGTCGTTGCTTGCATCAAACTCTTTATACTTCGCCGGGTCGAAGATCTATAACTTTTTTATTCTATAGGGTAATTATAGTTCCGCTCTTTCCTTTCAAAGCATCAATTCCATTATATAAAGAAGCGATTATAGCCTTCCTATTTTGGCCTGATTTGACAAATTTCATTGCTGCCTCTACTTTAGGAAGCATGCTCCCCTCTGCAAACTGACCTTGGGCGATATAGGTCTCTCCCTTTTCAACTGTCATAATATCTAAATCCCTTTGGTTAGTCTTATTGAAATTAATTGAAACCTTGTCTACAGCTGTAAGAATTAAAAAAATATCTGCCCCTACTTGTTCTGCTAACAATTCAGCAGCGAAGTCCTTGTCGATTACCGCCGGAACACCTACCAAAGAGCCATCTGCCCCCACTATTACTGGGACACCTCCCCCACCTGCTGCTATTACCACTGATGAATCCCAGAGTTTTTTGACCATATCTATTTCCACTATTTTTTCAGGCATTGGCGAGGCTACCACCCTCCGCCATCCCCTACCGGAGTCTTCCTTCATTACATAGGCCTTTTCAGCAGCTATTTTCTCAGCCTCAGCCCTACTATAAAAAGGTCCAATAGGTTTTGTGGGATTTAAAAAAGCAGGGTCGTCTTTATCAACAACCACTTGTGTTATGAGAGTTACAACCGGTACCGGGCATCCTCTATTTCTCAATTCTACCTCTAGGGCCTGCTGTATGTGATAGCCTATATAGCCCTGGCTCATAGCACCTACACAATCAAAAGGCATTATAGGAGTCACATCTTTTGCAGTTTCCGATGCTAATAATATCCTTCCCACTTGGGGTCCATTCCCGTGAACCAACACGATTTGATAACCATCATGAATTATTTCCCCTATATATCCAACTGTTTTTTTTACTATTGAAAGCTGTTCTTCGGCCGTGCCCAATCCTACCGTATCCTGCAGGGCATTGCCACCCAAAGCAATTACTATCCTATCCTTTTTCTTGCCCATTTTTTCTCCAACTTCGTCATGCTTTTCTTAATTTCTATTTTTTAATTCCCTATAAAGTTCATTTTTCATCCCAGCGGATGGTGGTAGCTTGGGGACTACATTGTTGCAATCAATATGGCTTTTGCAGTGTGCATACGATTTTCAGTCTCCTGAAAAACTATAGAATAGCGGCTGCGGAATACCTCATCTGTTACTTCCCTTATATCTACACCTTTTTCCATCCATTCCCTGGCTGTATTAGTTTCAAAATCATGGAAGGATGGAAGACAATGCATGAATAAAATATCAGGATTTTCTGTTGCCTCCAGCATTTCCATGGTAACCTTATAGGGGGCAAGAAGCTTGGCCCTTGATGGGATTAAATCCTCTTCTCCCATGGATGCCCATACGTCTGTATAAATCGCATCTGCGCCATCCAGGCAATCTGATGTGTTGCTTACTTCAATAGTCGCACCGGAATGCAAGGCTATCTCCTTAGCAGTTTCCAATACCGCCTCATCTACCTCTAACTCCTTTGGCCCATATGCAACAAAGTGCATACCCATTTTTGCGGCCCCGTACATCCAAGCATAGCTCATATTGTTTCTTATATCTCCACAAAATACAATCTTTAGTTCGTTCAATGGCTTTTTTGCTTTTTCCTCTAGGGTCATTAGATCCGCCAGGATTTGAGTCGGATGATCGACATTTGTAAGTCCATTCCAAACGGGAATTCCGGAGTGTTTGGCAAGATTTTCTACAATCTCCTGGTTGTAACCACGATATTCTATTCCATCGAAAAATCTGCCTAAAACCTTTGCACTATCCTCCATAGATTCCTTTATATTCATCTGTGAACTATTTGAGTCGAGGAACGTTACATGCCCACCTTCGTCAGCACAGGCCACCTCAAAGGCACACCTAGTTCTTGTAGATGTCTTTTCAAAGAGCAAAACTATATGCTTTCCTTGCAGCATATTCCCTCTTATTCCTGCCCTTTTTTTACCTTTTAAGTCATGGGCCAGGTCCAGCAGATACCGTATTTCCTCATGGGTAAAGTCTTTTAGTGTTAAAAGACTTCTTCCCTTCAAATTAAGTGCCATTATGTAATCCCCTCTTTCTTTCAACATGCTGCATTCATTACATCTTATAATTATTCACAATTACTAAAATCAGACCCTTTTTACTGGGTATTTGAATAATTATTCTACAATTTATGAATATATGCAGTTCCTATTCTAAATCTTGATAGGCTGTGTGTCAATAGTAAATTGAAATCATTGAGCTGGGATTAGCTTTAAGAGTTTTTTTAACTAATAGAAAAAAATCAAGGGCCAAAGATTATTAAAAATGTAGCTACATTTTACCATAATATTGATATAGGCAAGTCTCTATCCTCCCATTGTAGAGTTTTCTTCGCCTATCTGCTGGTTGTTCCCTTAAATATTTTTCAAAATCTTTATCAGATGTGATTAGATATAAGGACCAAGAGGGGTTATTTTCCATAAAAACCTTTAGGTTATCATATATAGCTAATAGTTCTTTCTTTTTACCCAATCTTTCCCCATATGGTGGATTGGTAATAATAATTCCACGCTCTTCACTTGCAGGCAAGTGCTCAACAGCTTGCACCGAAAAGTCAATACAGTCATCTACACCGGCTTCCTCGGCATTCGCCTTAGCTGCAGCAATAGATTTTCGATCTATGTCCGAAGCATGTATATGGATATTTTTATCATAATCAATTGCTTCAAAAGCGGCCTTTTTTTCCTGCTTCCACAGGGACCTAGGAATTGAACCCCATTCTTCAGATACAAAACTCCTAGAAAGCCCGGGGGCAATATTTCTACCTATTAGCGCTGCCTCAATAGCTATGGTGCCTGACCCACAAAATGGATCTACCAAAAGCCGACCTTCCTTCCAAAATGACAGCTGTACCATGGCTGCTGCCAGGGTTTCTTTAATGGGAGCAACCACATCCCTTATTCTATAGCCGCGCTTATGAAGGCCTGGTCCACTCGTATCAAGCGTCACGGTTACCCTATCTTTTAGCAAGGTTACTTTGATATTATAGGATGCCCCTGACTCAGGAAATTGCTCTATTGGATAGGTCTCCTTTAGCCTTTCTACTATGGCCTTTTTGGCAATAGCCTGACAATCAGAAACGCTAAAAAGTTTTGATTTTACAGAACTGCCGTTAACAGTGAATTTACCATCCAGTGGAATCCACTGTTCCCAAGGAAGGGCTGCTGTCTGCTGAAACAGCTCCTCAAAGCTTTCCGCCCTAAATTCCCCTACCCGAACCAAAACTCTATCAGCACTTCTAAGCCAAAGGTTTGCCCTTACCAGGGCTCTTTCATCACCTAAAAAAGTGATTTTCCCATCTTCGCTATTTATAATTTTATAGCCTAAGTTTTCTATTTCCCTTTTTACAACAGCTTCCAATCCGAAACCTGCTGTTGCAATCAATTCTAGTTTTGCCATGATACCATCCTTTGAAAAATCCTAATAAATAGGGTCTGCTAAACGGCTTATTTGAAAGTCTGAGTCCCTTAAGCCAGCAGGTGAAATCTGCTGGCAATCGGCCAAACGCTGAAGCCCTAGTCCTACTTACAAAGTAAGTAG
>CAZMMB010000094.1:0-6489 GCA_964567325.1 uncultured Oscillospiraceae bacterium | reverse complement strand
ATGAGGGCAATCCTATGACTTTAAGTCGGGAGTCGTGATTGAATATTTCTTTGAATATTCATCATATTGTGATGCAAAAACATGACTTTGTTCGTGCTTAGCTTTATATAAATACCTATGCATATTCAAACTATCATGGGACATTTCTATTATACAACCTGCTATATTGGAACAATGGTCAGAAATTCTTTCTAATACCGTTGTTAAATCTGAAAATACAAATCCCATTTCTATGGTACATTGATTCATCTGCAACCTAGCAATATGTCGCTTTTTCAATTCGCTTTTTAAATCGTCGATAACTTCTTCAAGGGGGTCGACCTTTTCAGCTAGGGGTATATCGTTATTCCTAAAAGCCTCAATCGACATCTCAACCCCCTCCTCAACAGCAGCCATCATGATGGCCAATTCTCGCCTACCCTGATCTGAAAACTGTATTTTCTTTTCGTACATTTCCCTGGCCGAATCAGATATGTCCATTGCATAATCAGCTATCCGCTCAAATTCTCCAATAAGAAAAAGCAATTTGGCGGCCTCGATAGAATCTTTTGCTGTAAGGTTTTGGCTAGAAAGCTTAACAAGGTATGTTCCTAAAGCATCTTCATAAAGGTCCGTTTGGTTTTCTGCATCTACTACAGATTGAGAAATCTTTTCATCATAGTTCTCAATTAGGGTAAAGGCCTCTTTTATGGCATTCATTGATATAAGGGCCATTTCCAGGGCAACTTCGCGACTTCTATTTATAGCTATTGCAGGTGTGGAAAAAAGCCGGAGGTCCAGAAGGGATATTTTGTCCTCCCCGCTATCTTCCGGTATCGTTTTATATGCCAGCCTTTCAAGCATCCCACTGAAGGGCAACAACAAAGCGGTGCATAAGATGTTAAAGGCAGTGTGAATTACCGCAATATGGATGTGGGAGGCTATATTATCCACATATGAAAAATCATAAATTTGATTTGAAATCATAAATATCACAATAAAAACTAAGGATCCAATAATGTTGAAATACAGATGGACCAATGCAGCCCTACGAGCGTTTTTGTTAGCCCCCACAGAGGATAATAGGGCTGTTATACATGTCCCTATATTCATGCCCATTATAATAGGGATTGCAGTGCCCATATTTATTTGCCCCGTTGCAGACAAGGCCAATAAAATCCCAACGGCTGCCGAAGAACTTTGTATAATAGCTGTTACTAGAGCGCCAATGAGCAGACCTAACAAAGGATTTGAAAAGACTATCAAAATATTACGGAATCCTTCCATTTGGCCTAGGGGTTCCACGGCCTCCGACATAGCAGTCATACCATATATCAGGGTGGAAAATCCCAAAAGAATAAGGCCTACATCTTTTTTCCTTACATTTTTAACGAAAAGGAAGAAAATGATTCCAACCAAAGCCAGTATTGGTGTAAAGGATGTAGGTTTAAGCATTTGTAGGAGAAAATTATCTCCTTTTATGCCGGTAAGACTCAAGATCCATGCAGTTACAGTTGTTCCCACATTGGCTCCCATAATAATATGGATGGATTGCTTGAGGGTCATTATACCCGAGTTTACGAATCCTACTACCATAACGGTGGTTGCAGAAGAGCTTTGGATAATTGCTGTTACAGCCAAGCCCATCATAAAGCCATTTATCTTCTTTGATGTCAGATTTTCTAACATGCCCTTTAACTTATTGCCCGCACTTTTTTCAAGACCTGTCCCCATCATGCTCATGCCGAAAAGAAACAGTGCTAAACCACCTATCAACTCTAAAATTCCGAAAAAATCCATACAGCTACCTTCTTATTCATATTTTAATTGACTTCGGTTATTATACCATTTTATAAAAATTATTGTTAAACAAATAAAAAATTATATCGTATAAGTATATTGTACCGGTTACAAACTTTTTATTATATGATAGTTTAATACAAACAGTCAATGATTATTTGTTTTTTATTGTACAATATGATATAATATATTTACTGTTTAGGCTTTGTCACATCCAGCTATAAACAGTAACTTATTAATGTATGCAAACTTTTTTATGACATAGAATGGAAGGTAAAATGAATCTTATAAAAAAACAAGTGACACATAGGTCTTATGGCTTGGGAAAAATAGTAAATCTGTCTGATTCATTTGTTGAAATTCAATTTGATTCAGGGTTAAAAAAATTTGTCTTCCCCGATGCCTTTGAAAAATTCTTATTTTTAACTGATAAAAAATCAGCGGATTTTGTCAGTGAAAAAAAGAAAAAAGCCCAGCACGAAGCAAAGCGTAAAAAAATGAGAGAAGCAGTAGCAAGGGCAACCAGAACAAAAGAGCTCAGGGTTAGAATGCAAAATGAAAACCTTCTGAAGAATCTTAGGCTAAACCCCAGTTCCCAAATAGTTTTTTGGTGTAACAAAGAAGAGGAAAAAGAAGTTTTTGAAAATTGGAGTATTTTCACTGGCACCATTAAAAGCGGGAAAAATAAAGGTAAAATTAATCGCCTAGCCAGATTGCACCGTAACAGCGCATGCCTTTTAACTGTTAGGTATCCAGAAGAAGCTGAACAAGAAAGACGGATAATTGGGGTTTTTATGGTCCAGCCGGAATTCATAGGCAAACTATGCGAAGACGGTATAGTAGGGGCCCATAAAGATTTCAGAATTCAACTTACCGAAAGCCAATCTGAAAAAATGCTCTTTTGGAGATATTATTTGAATAAAAGAAGCCCCTCAAGAATGACTTGGAACCAAGGGAAACACCGTTATTTTGACAATATCCTAATGGCCCAAATATTAAGAGAAATAGTTCTGATAAAAAACAAAACGCCGGAACGTGAAATTTCCCAGCGTTTCTATGACCATTTTTGCAGCATCAACAGGATTGATAAAACTTCCATTCCCCAGCCTAATGGCCCTCTAGCAGAAGTTTAATTGCCGACAATCTTAGTGTAATTTTCCGGGTCTGTATCTCCCTCGGTGCTTATTAATACTATTCTTGACTGACCATTTAACTTAAGTTGCTTCCTGATGCCCTGGAATCTATTATCTATTAGTATGGTTTTTACTAGGCCTAGGCCTACCGCCCCGGATTCACCGGATACTACCATTTCATCATCGCCTATGGGATTGGCTAGGGTTTTCATCCCTTCTACCGCCACCCTGTCAGAACATGATACAAAGAAATCCCCATAGTCCTTAAGAATATCCCAGGCCAGGCTACATGGCTCGCCACAGGCTAAGCCGGCCATTATGGTTGGCATAAATCCTTTTACGGCAAGGGGTTTGTTTTCGTTCGCTTTCATTGACCTATAAAAACAATCTGCCTCATCAGGCTCGACTATTGTTATTATCGGCCTTTCCCCACCTAACTCACCAGCTAAATAGGCAGCTATCCCACCGGGGAAAGCCCCCACTCCTGCCTGCAAAAATATATGGGTTGGTGGTTCCGCCCCTTCCTCCTTAAGCTGTTCCAATATCTCGTCCATAATGGTTGTATATCCCAACATAATCCATGTAGGAATTTCTTCATAGCCTTCCCTGACACTATCTTGTATTATTACCCCCTTATGGGTCTGGGCATATTCTTTAGCATAACGCACAGTATCATCGTAGTTCAAATCCGTTATAAAGGCCTGAGCACCTTCGTTCTGTATGTTCTTTAACCTTGCCGGAGCCGAACCCTTGGGCATGAATACTACCGATTTCTGTCCCAATTTATTGGAGGCCCAGGCTACTCCCCTACCGTGATTACCGTCAGTAGCCGTAACAAAGGTCAACTCCCCTAATTTAGCACGAACATCTTCAGATTTTAATATTTCAAAGGATAATTCATTGATATCCATACACAATTCTTTAGCCAGATACTTTCCTATGGCATAAGAACCTCCTAAAACCTTAAATGCATTCAGCCCAAATCTATGGGACTCATCTTTTATCCAAATCCCGTCAACCTTTAAACTTTCCGATAATCTTCCTAGGCTTTTTAATGGTGTAGATTTGTACTCCGTAAACCGCCTGTGGAAATTTCTGATTTCCTCAATTTTACTTGCAAACTTGCTCACGTCCATCTTGGCATAGCCAGGGTCCCTGGCCTTTTCATTGGCAAAACACCGGATGTTTTTCTGGTACAGGCTTAGTTCCTTCTTTGCCCAATCCGATTCTCTTACTATAGCCCTACCCACCCCAATCAGGTCGGCCTTACCCTGGCGGATAAGAGTGTCAGCAAGAGCAGCGCTTGTTACCCCACCGGTAAGAATAACCGGTACAGTCACTTCTTTTTTTATCTTTTCAGTTAAACTTGAAAAATAAGCCTGGTCTTTTTTATCTGAAAGATCATATCCGCAGAAGCCACCTGAAATATCTAGAATATCTATCCCAGCTTTTTCAAATTCTTTAACCGCCAAGAGGCTATCCTCTATAGTGGTTCCACCTTCCATGTAGTCTGCAGCACCCAATCTCAAGAGTATTGGATATCCAAACCCAACTCCATCTCTTACAGCCTTAATTATTTCCAGATGTATCTGAATTCTTCCGTAGATATCACCCCCGTATTTATCTGTCCTTTTATTGGTCAAAGGGGAATAGAATTGATTGAGAAGATAGCCGTGGGCAGAATGAATTTCAACACCATCAAATCCGGCTGTTTTAGACCTGATGGCTGCTTTTTTAAAAGCCTCTACAAGACCTTCAACCTCTTTAGTTGTAAGAGCCCTTGGTCTACCACCTAGCCTAGGGTTATCTACAGGAGAAGGCCCCACCGGCTGGCTAGCTATTATCTGGCTTTTTGTTCCACTGCCAGCATGACTTATTTGCATTACGGCCTTTGACCCATTACTTTGTATTAGTCGCGCTAGTTCACCAAGGCCAGCTGTCAACCTATCATCAGCTACAGAAAGTTGCCCCTCCGATGCCCTTCCTTCCGGAGAAACAAAAGAGTGCTCAACAATGATTAAAGACTTATATCCATCCTCCGACTTATCGTCATAATATTTAAGAAGTTCCTTGCTTACACTTCCATCCTGCATAGACTTTGCCGTGGCTATAGCTGGCATAACCAACCTGTTATGCAAATATAGATTTTCTATACACAAAGGCTTTATTAAATTGGGTAACTTCATATGTTTTCTCCTTTACTTGTCTAATCTTTACAACTTATTCTTATTCATATCGCAATGCATCTATTGGGTTTAGTTTTGCTGCTTTTTTTGCTGGATATAGGCCAAAAAAGATGCCAACCAGGGCAGAAAAACCAACAGCTAAAATAATCGTTATTGGGTTTATGACAACCCCAACGCCTGCTAAGCCCATTCCTATAGCAGCTATGGCAATCCCAAGACCCGTTCCTATGATTCCACCAATGCAGGCTAAGATCATAGATTCTATTAAAAATTGGGTCAATATATCCCTTGTCCTTGCACCTAAAGATTTTCTAATACCGATTTCCCTGGTCCTTTCTGTAACTGAAACCAGCATTATGTTCATTATACCGATTCCTCCTACAAGCAGTGAAATTGCCGCAATAGCGCCTATCGCAATGGATAGGGTAGATAGTACTTTATTGACCATATCCATTTGCAACTCAGCGGATTCAAAGAGATATTGGTCAGGGTCTTTATCCTTTATCCGGGCCAAATATCTTACTATCTCGTTTCCCAATATAGTTTGATTTTTTTCACTATTAGTATAAATAAAAATTGCACTTGAAGAATTGTCATTCCCCTGTAGCAAAGGATAAGGGACAAATGTTTCATAGGAATCATCGGCATTCAGCCTATCGAACAAGGTTGGATCCTTCCTATATACTCCGATAACTGTAAGCAGCCTTTTTTCGCCCCCTATTTCCACAGTCATTTCATGGCCAACACTGTCATGTTTATTAAAAAAATGCAATGAAGCATTTTCATCAATCAGAATTCTTTCTTTTTTACCTATAATATCACTTTGATTTATCATTCTTCCATAAATGATATTAATATATGTAAATTTATCATAATCCGCTGCAACCCCTTCAATATTCAAATTCCCCTTTACCCTTCCCACACCTGCTTCTCCGCTTGCGTAGGCGGAAGGACAAATATAAAGGATATCTTCCGGAAAGCGGGCCTTTAGCCCGTCTATATCTTCAGGGAAAAACATATCTGAATACTGAAAGCTATCCTGGGATAACTGCCAATTTGTATAAACATACATGGCATTAGAACCAATGTTTTCAAATTCCTTGCTGACGACTCCTTCTGCGCTAGCACCGATGGAGGTAATAGCTATTACTGAGCTAATACCAATTATTATACCTAGCATGGTTAAAAACGACCTCATCTTGTTAATCTTTATAGCAGCCAGGGCTAATTTTATATTTTCATACAAGAGCATTAGAGCCACCCCCAACAATTGCATCCCCAATAATTGCTCCATCCCGAAAAGTTATTATCCTTTTTGTAAATTCCGCTATTGACTGTTCATGGGTAACCAAAATTATTGTAGTCCCCATCTCCCTATTTAAATCTAAGAG
>CAZMMB010000093.1:5000-6572 GCA_964567325.1 uncultured Oscillospiraceae bacterium | reverse complement strand
CGCATTATAGATAGAATTAATAAGTGTGACAAGCAAACAGAATTTTATATAAAGTTTTCAGGTATGAAGGGACTTTTTCAGATTTCCCGATGCAGCTTTTCTAAGGAAGCCATTCTGGCAAGATATAGCATGGCCCCGGAAGGAAGTGACCTAAGGGTGAGAAGGAAAAGGATGGGTGAGACTTGGTCCCTATCACCAAAACTATCTGTCAGTAAAATTTCAGCATCCCAGGTTCTGAGCATCCAGTCACAACAAGATGGAAGCGGGGTAGAGCTTGTTCTTATAGATCCTATTCAGCAAGAAAAAATAGCAAGATAATGCCTTTCTTTAAGCAAGTATATGATTGAGTATTCTGACTAGTTATAGTAGTCTGAAACCGATGTAGCTAGGTGTACAGTTTATTATAATTTGTGGGAGGTTATTAAATATGGACATGAGGCTATTAATTATCGGTACAGGTGGGGTAGGAACATCAGTTGCAAAAATTATTAAAAGGGCAGGGGATGCAGGTCAATGGGCCCAAAAAATCGTGCTTTCAGATTATAATTTCTCCAGGGCAGAAAAGCTGGCTAAGGATGTAGACGATTCAAGGTTTGTTCCAGAAAAAATTGATGCAAGAAATTCGGACATGATCAAAGAAGTTGTTAAAAAACATGGGATTACATGGATTTTAAATACGGTTGAACCAGAATTCAATGAAATCATATTCGACACATGTTTTGACCTTGGGGTAGGCTATATGGATTGCGCTATGACATTGAGTAAGAGGCATCCTGAAAAACCCTTTGAATTAGCACATATAAAGCTGGGGGACTATCAGTTCGAAAGACATGAAGCGTGGAAGGAAAAGGGACTTATGGCTTTGGTGGGTTCTGGAGTTGAACCCGGAATGGCAGATGTATTTGCAGCATATGCTAACAAACATTTATTCGATGAAATTGATGAAATCAATGTAAGAGATGGGGATAATTACGATATACCCGGATATGAAGGCGTTGCCTTTGGTTTTTCAGTATGGACAACTATAGAAGAGTGCTTGAACCCTCCATATGTATGGGAGAAGGAAAAGGGATGGTTTACAACAGAGAATTTCTCAGAAGCGGAAATTTTCAGTTTCCCTGGTGGGATTGGTGATATTGAGGTAATTAATGTTGAGCATGAAGAGGTAATGCTAGTTCCAAGGGTAATTGATTGTAACAGGGTTACATTCAAATATGGGGTACCTAGAGAAATGAGGCAACTCCTCCTAAACCTAAGGGATGTAGGTATGGCTGAGGCAGAAAAGAAGATCAAGGTGGGTGATACAGAAATCGCCCCAAGGGATTTTCTTGTAAAGGTCATACCTGACCCTCAGGAGGTATCGAAAAATATGGTTGGCAAGGGTTGTGCAGGGAGCTGGGTCACGGGAAAGAAAGATGGAAAGACAAGGTCGGTTTACCTGTATCAGATAGCCGATAACCAGGAATGCCTGGCTAAATACGGCACAAACTCTGTAGTAGCACAGACAGGAGTAAGTCCAGTCATAATGCTGGAACTCATCGCAAAAGATATTTGGCGGCTGGATGGTGTCCA
>CAZMMB010000093.1:0-4990 GCA_964567325.1 uncultured Oscillospiraceae bacterium | reverse complement strand
GCCAAGGGTAACTGTTGGTATCTTCCGCCTTGAGCGTGCTGTGCGCCGGGCTGGATGGTGTCCATGGCCCCGAATCATTCGATCCGGACCCCTATGTGGAAAGGCTGCCTAAATATGAATTTCCGGCTGGATTGGAGGAAAAGGATTCAGAATACGCCGCCAGCCTTCACCAAAAATCCATGTTGGATGTACTTAAATAAAATAAGATAAAGATTTTGGGGCGGATTATCACCGCCCCATCGTGTATATTTCAAAGTTTTCTCTAGAAGACTTATTTTACTTGCCCGCAAAAATCTTTTACGGCTTGAATAGTCCTGTCAATTTCATCTTCTGTATTATATGGAGCCAGGCCTATCCTCACTAGACCACCTTGATCAGCAAGACCCAGGACCTCATTGACTATGTGGATGGCATAGAAATCCCCATCCCAGACAAAGAGCCCTCTATCTGCCATGAACTTGGCTACGTCGTTGGAGTTTGACCCTTCCACCGTAAAGGAGACAGTGGATGTTTTTGGAACATCTTTTGGTGGGCTATAAACTTTCACACCTTTGATAGCGGCGAGTTCATTTCTTAGCTTTTCAGCTAAAGGTTCCTCATAAGCCTCTATTGCCTTTATCCCAGCAACAATATGCCTACGCCTTCCGGAAAGGGAGCCAAGTTCTTCGGTAAAGAACTGCTCATGTTCCCGGCCGATTCCCGCAATAAATTCAACTGCAGCTGCCGCCCCGGCCGCCTGTTCCATGGAGGGGGTTCCAGTCTCAAACTTCCAAGGCATTTCTGTGTTATCATCGGCCATTACCCGGACTGTATTGATGGTTTCCCCTACTGAGGATTTTACATATAAGACACCTATGTGGGGGCCGAAGAACTTATAGGCAGAGCAAACTAGAAAATCTGTATTTATCTCTTTAACGTCTATAGAGCGGTGGAGGGCATAATGTACGGCGTCTACCACAGTTAGGGCACCGACGTCGTGGGCCATTTTTATAACTGTTTTAACATCGGTGATTGTCCCTGTGGCATTGGAGGCCCAATTGACTGCAACAAGCTTGGTTCTATCCGATAGCTTAGCCCTATAGTCCTCTAAGTCTAAAACATAGGTCTCGGGATTGACCCTGACGTTTTTCGTGATGATGCCGAAATCCTCTAGGGTGCGCCAGGGTGATCTGTTCCCTTCGTGGTCGATTTCCGTAATAATGATTTCGTCGCCCGGCTTCAATACTGTCCTTAAGAGACCAAAGGCTAGCAAAAAAGCATTTGTAGACGAGCTAGCACCAAATGCAACCTCTTGGGGATTGCAATTTAAAAAGTCTGCCAGTGCCTCCTTGGATGCCCAATAGGACTCATCGCTTTGCAGGGATGTTGTAAAAACACCGTGGGCATTGGCATTGTAGTAGTAAAGGTATTCATTAATCTTTTCAACTACAGACCTTGGAACTTGAGTTCCGCCGGGCCCGTCAAGAAAAGCCGCTGGATAGCCGTTTACTGTTTTGCTAAGGGCTGGGAATTGCTCCCTGACATAGTCCAAGTTAAATTTAAATCCTTGCATAATTTTTCCTCCTAGTTACTGTAATAAATTTATGTACTTATTGATTATTGTTATGCTGCCTCCTGGATGTTTTTTCATAATAGAGCCTTACCAGTTCATTAATAAATGATTTTTGATTGAAATCTTTCCGGTAAACCATATTAATCTCTCTAATCATGCTGAGATCTTCGATTGGTAGGGCAATAAGCTTTTTTTTGTTGAGTTCGTCCTGGCAAGCGCTCTTGGCTAGGACAGAAACACCGAAATCTTTGCGGATTAGGTCCTTTATGGTTGCAACGTTATCTATTTCTAAGACAGTGTTGAAGTCATTAATATTGAGATTCCTGCTCATTAGGTGTGATTCAAATAGCTTCCTTGTGCCCGAATCGGGGGGACGCATAATTAGTTTTTCACGCTGGAGCTCAAGGATGCTAATGCTACCCTTTTTAGCAAAAGGATGCTGGGGAGATACTGCAACGATCAAACTATCGGTGTCCAACAAGACGGTTGATAGGTCGGATTCAGTAATATGCCCCTCAACGAAGGCCATATCTATTTTAAAATATTTAAGTTTAGTATAAATATTATTAATATCATCTGAAATAATATTAATTTTAATTCCGTCTTTTAAACTGCAATATTGGGCTATTACTTCAACTAAAATATTGCTTTCCGCAGAATGGGTAACCCCTATTGTGAATTGCTTTTGGTTACTTTGATAATTTGCTAAATCTATTAGCATTTTGTTTTCTAAAGCTAGCATGCGCTGGGCATATTGAACAACAACCTCGCCTTCGCCAGTTAAAATATATCGGCCCTGAATTCTATTGAAAAATTTAACACCCAGTTGGGATTCGAGACGGGAGATATGCTGGCTAACAGCCGATTGCGTTAGGGCCAGGTCCTGGGCGGCTTTTGTATAACTCCCTGTTTTAACTAGGGTTAATAATGATATTAGTTTTTGGTCCATATTGACACCTATAATAAATCTTTATAATAGTGATAATAATTATAATTTGACAAAAGGGAAATGTCAAATATATTTAAGTCTTATACCTAGTATTATTTTATTATGATGTCGTCTTAATATTATAAACACGGAGGGATGAAAATGAATGAATTAATATTGAGGCTGGCAGGTTCAATTCCATGGGATATGACTATAGAATTTTTAATTAGAATTATGGTTGCCAGCATTTTAGGAGCAGTTGTTGGAATTGAAAGATCAAAGCGCCAAAAGGAAGCTGGAATTCGAACTCACAGCGTAGTGGCATGTGCGACTGCTGTTTTCATGATTTTGAGCAAGTATTGCTTCGCCGACCTACATTTAAGCTTGATAGGCTTCACATTGGATGGTATTCGGGGGGCGGATCCTGCAAGGATAGCTGCTCAGGTAGTTAGCGGCCTTGGCTTTTTAGGCGCCGGGGTAATTTTCAAAACTGGCAACTCAATAAAGGGTTTAACCACAGCTGCCGGTCTTTGGACAACAGCTGCAGTAGGTATGGCTGTAGGCTCAGGCATGTACATTGTGGGTTTATTCACAGCCTTGGTTTTGGTTGTAATCCAAGTTGCTACCCATAAATTTGCAATGAAAGAGGGCATTGTATACACTAATCAAATTACAGTTATAGCGAAAAAACTGATAGATTTACAGGATTGGCTCCATGATCAGTTTGGTGAGGAAGCTAGGGTTACAGCTAGCAGTATCAAAACTAACGAAAATAATACTATTACCTATTGTTTTACCTTGAATACAGATAAAAATTCGGATCTAGAGCAGCAGCTAAAATTACTGAATGAACGGGAAGGCATTGTATCAATTTCGGTTTCTGAGGAACAGTCCTTGTAATAGCTCAAATCCTTGACGATAATTGAATCCATGATATCATTAAAAACCAGGAGGTAGCATATGAAAAAATATACGACAGCAATTTTTGATTTAGGGCTAACACTAATTTATTCGCCAAGGGTAGAGAATTTTATTAAAATTGCCCATAAGTTTAACATGGATCCTAATGAGGATGAGGTAAAAAGGGCTTTTACCTTTACAGACAGTTACTTTATGAAAAATCGCCCCGGTATTTTAGGACTTCAACCAAAAGAATTCTATATGGAATACCTGGGGGTAATGTTTGCGTATTTGCATCTTGCTCCTGTTATTCAGGATTTCTATGATGCATTGTTTCGTGAATATCCACCCCGTAAGGAATGGCGATTATACGATGAGACGATCCCATTCCTAGATAAGCTGAAGGCGAGTGGGATGAAAATCGGTTTGCTTTCCAATTGGGATTTGGCCGCAAGGGATATTTTAGACAACTTAGGATTGACAAAATATTTTGATAGCATAGTAATATCATCTGAGATTGAGATAGAAAAACCTGCAAAAGAGGCATTTTTACATAGCTTGAATGATATTAAATCAAGTCCCCAGGAATCATTTTATGTGGGGGATAATTACTATGATGATGTGAAGGGTGGAAACCAGGTAGGGCTTAAGGTTTTATTAATTAACCGCACAGAAAAACCAAGTGGCCATAAAGAAGGGGATTTCATTGAAATTAGTTCCTTAATGGATATTTTCAATGTTTTAAATTATACATAAAAGACTGAATTTGCCTTATATACGTCCTCAATCTTCGATAGCTTAGCTTTAAGTTTTTCCTCCTGTATCTTGCTGATATAGGCTACTAGAGCATTAGCTAGCGACATGACAGCAGTATATGAATCCATGAAAGTGTTAGATTCGACAGATGCTTTTAAGGACAGGTCTGCCATCCTGTTCAAGGGTGAAAGGGGGGAGTCGGTTATGGCTATAATCCTAGCATCATGGGTGGAGAAGTGATCCATCAAATGGATGGTTTCTTTTGAATAACGTTTAAAGCCTATAGAAACCAAACAATCCTTCTCATTGATATCATATGTTTTTTCCCAGATGTTTTCTGTAAGTAGAACTGCGTGGTCAAGGGCTATATTAAGCAAGAAAAATAAATATTCGGCTAAGGCAGCTGACCGCCGGGAGCCAGCTATAAAAACTCTCCCCGATTGACATATTGTCTTGCATGCATCCTCCATAATTACAGGATCTAAATCGTTAATTGTTTTCTGAATGTTGTTCAGATCCTTTTTCATTGCTGCGTAGAAAAAATCAGCTGTTTCAAGGTTCTCACTGAAGGCCTTTTCCAGCTTTACCAAGGTGCGGCCGTTAAGGACAGTATTTTGCATAAATCTTTTCAATTCGGAAAAACCAGAAAACCCTAGTCTTGACGCAAAGCGGATTACAGTAGCTTCGCTTACCTGGATTTTTTTAGCTAAGCGGGTACTAGTCAATAATATTACAGAAGATGGACTTGTCAAAATATAGTCTGCCACGCGTTTTTCTGCTGGAGTAAAGAAGTTGTATTGCTTGGTAATAATATCTGTAATCTGACTCTTATAATCCTTATCCATAATATACCT
>CAZMMB010000092.1:2568-6583 GCA_964567325.1 uncultured Oscillospiraceae bacterium | reverse complement strand
AAAAGTATTTGTTAATAGTAATTTTCCTGCTTATCAAACTGTATGCTGTGGATAGTGCCACCCTGATCAACATAGCGTTTAACTTGTTGATATGTATATTCTTCATTCATTGTTAAAATTACCTTTCGCAATGGAAGCATCCCCTTAGCCTCCATTGTACCAGCTTTGTGTGCCATTATCATTTGTGCTTCTAAGTTAACAATATCATTTGTGCTTTATATAGGGTTTCCGTCTCCTTGACAAAGCCCCACCAACCGTGTATAATTCGCCATATATTTAATAGAGCAATGGCAAGGACAGGGCAAAGTAAGTGTACATTTCTGCTTGCAGAGAGCCGGTTATGCTGGAATCCGGTAGTAGAATATCACCCAAGTTCTCCCTCGAGCTTGTCCGCTGAACATGTATAAATTAAGTAGGCGGACACGGATACCTCCGTTAAAGGGCATAGGTTTTTACCTTGAGTGGTTATGGATAGTTCCTTTATACATGACAATGAGAGTGGTACCACGGGGTCTCCCGTCTCTTACGAGACGGAGAGACCTTTTTGATTGTGACATTAGCAGCAATCACGTTCGCGCCCAAATCCAAATCCTCCTTGGCAGAAAAGGACAACGAGCAGCAGGAAAAAGAAAAGAAGGCTGTCATCTATGCCTCCGAGACGGTTACAGCGATCCATATGGAATACCTCCTTTAGGTTTTTCTTCATAATATGTTAACCCAACAAAGTTGGTTACTATTTAGGAGCCTGCGTACCGCCTATAAAAAAAAGAAAAATTGAGAAACAATATTAATTTAAAGGTATATACATACCTAAACAAATGCAAGTAGCTTCAATAATATAAAATTTTAACAAACAAGGAGGCTGAAAAAATGTGGAACCCCACAAAAGAATCCATGTCCCGTGACGAAATGCACAATTTACAAAGTGTACGCCTTAACGCCACAGTAAAGAAAGTATATCACAATGTCCCTTTCTATCGCTATAAAATGCAAGAGCTAGGGCTTGAACCAGGTGATATCAAAAGCATTGACAATCTCAGAGATCTTCCCTTTACCAGCAAACAAGACTTAAGAGACAATTATCCCTTCGGTCTTTTTGCGGTTCATAAAAGTCAAATAGTTAGAGTCCATGCTTCAACAGGAACGACCGGTAAGCCCACAGTAGTCGCTTATACTAGAAAGGATATTGAAATCTTTTCGGAAGTAGTTACAAGGGCTTTAGTATCAGCTGGTGTCACGGTAGATGATGTAATCCAAGTAGCTTTTGGCTATGGACTATTTACCGGAGGCTTAGGCCTACATTACGGGGCAGAAAACCTAGGATCTACCGTAGTCCCTATTTCCGGTGGAAACACTTCGAAACAAGTACAACTTTTAAGCGATTTCGGCAGTACGGTATTAGCCTGCACCCCATCCTATGCGGCCCACCTAATAGAAGCATTGCAGGATGCAGGCATTGATCCCGCTACTTTGCCCCTAAGAGTCGGTATTTTCGGGGCCGAGCCCTGGACTCCGGCCATGAAAGCTAAAATAGAAGATGGGCTAAAATTAAAGGCTTTTGATATTTACGGTTTAAGCGAAATAATTGGGCCAGGTGTTTCTGTCGGATGTTCAGCAAGCAATGACCTACACATTTGTGAAGATCATTTTCTACCTGAAGTCATTGACCCAGAAACCCTCGAACCTATGGAAAATGGGGATACCGGCGAATTAGTCTTTACCACAATAACAAAAGAGGCTATGCCACTTTTGCGGTACAGGACCAGGGACCTTTCGTCTCTAAACTATGACCCTTGTGAATGCGGAAGGACGAGTGTGCGGATGTCTAAAATATATGGTCGGTCAGACGATATGCTCATAATACGTGGCGTCAACATATTCCCAAGCCAGATAGAAAATGTACTCCTTGAAATTCCTGAGGCTAAGCCTCACTATCTACTGGTGATTGATCGCAAAGGTAGCCTTGATAGTTTAGAGGTTCAAGTTGAGATTGACGATTCATATTTTTCTGATGAGCTGGCCCAACTATCTAAAATTAATAAAAAAATTAAGCAAAAAATTGAAAGTGCCCTGGGGATTAGTGTTATACTTAAATTAGTGGAAAGCAAAACAATCGTTAGAAGCGAAGGCAAAGCTAAGCGGGTCATCGACAAGAGAAGCTTAAGAGAGGACTGGTAAAATGATGATAAAACAACTTTCTGTCTTTGTACAGAACGAAGTGGGTAGATTGGTCCAAATTACGGAAATCCTTCATGAAGCCGGAATCAATATTTCAGCCCTATCCCTTGCCGAAACTGAAGAATATGGTATATTGCGAATAATTGTAAGCGATGTGGGAAAGGCCGAAGCCATATTAAAAGAAAAGGGCTACAAGGTAAAAACAATTGATGTAATCTGTCTTGTTACCCCTGATGTCCCAGGAGCACTAAACGACAAATTGAGAATCCTGGCTAAGGAAAAAATTGACCTTATCTATATGTATGGTTATTCGAATGGTGGAAAGGCACGGTTAATCCTTAAAACTAGTAACCCGGAACGAGCGGCAGAATTAATGATGTAGTTTTAGCAGGCGGTAAAACACCGCCTGCATTATTGTCTTTATCATTCAACTTGTGCGAAGAGGTTTTTTAAATCCAATAATTCTTGTTTGGTCAATGTTACCCCTCTTCCCATTTTATGATGACCATCATCCCAACTTCTGATATCATATTTTGTCATACCTTCATTCCATGCCACTCTGTTTAACTCCTTTGTCCAGCCCCTGTTATCTTTTCCAAAGATTCCAATATGCTCTACCAATTCAAATGTTATTTCTCTTTGTTTCTCAGCCATTTTAAACCTCCTTAACAATACTGGTATTATATTACATTTATATAATATAATTACTTATCCTTCCTGTCAAGGTTTTTTTGTAATAAGTTGCTATATGTTGCCTGTGGCTGTGGTGGTTGTCATTGGTAGTCGTCATTTGCTAGCTATCATTTGAGTTATTATTTGATATCTATCATTTCCACCTGACCTATTTCCACTTTAGGGTCAAACCCGGGACTGTGGAAATCTGAGCCGGCAGTAATTACCATGTTTTTACTTTCGGCCATGCCAACTAGCTTGTCTATCTGCTTGGCGCTGTGGCTACTGTAATAGCATTCCATACCTGCTAACCCCCACTCTATTAATTTATCTAGTAAGGGATCTAGTAGCTCATATTTTTCATCCTCCCCATTAATAAAAGGGAATCTGACTTTCAGGGGATGGGCCAGAACGCTATAGCCACCTGCATTATTGATAAGGTCAATCGCCTCTTGGACATGGATTTTTTCCCTGTGTACCTCCCTGGCTTCCGGATGCCTGAGAAATTTCCCCGGCTTATTGGCCTCCCTAGTGGTTTTTATATACCCCCTTTTTTTAAGGGCTAGGGCAAAATTGGGCTTTCCCACGTAATCCTGACCCTTCCTTTGTAGCAGGTCTTCTTTGGATAGGTTAAAACCTAAGCTATTGAGAACATCTAGCAATTTCCTGTTCCTTTCCACCCTCATCTTACGCATTTCCCCAACTGCTTTTCTTAAGTCTCTATTGTGAATATCTATTTCATAACCCAAAATATGCATATTTATCACATTATCTTTAGTGTTTTCTTTTTTTAAATCCAATTCGTTTAATGTCATTATGGTGGAAAGCTCTATACCTGGTATTACATTAACATCATATTTTTTACCTGCCTCTAGGGCCTCTTCAATCCCATTGATACCATCGTGGTCGGTAATAGCCAAAACTTTAACACCATTATCAGCCGCCTTCTTTACAACACTAGTTGGGGACATTGTTCCGTCGGAATAATAAGTGTGAACATGCATGTCAATCATTATAATCACCTTCTTCAATGCAGTACTCCTTATCCTTTTGCAATTTCGGAGTCTTTCGTTTCGCCAGGCTAATACAAATAATTTGTACTGCGGTAAATATTGGAATGACAATTAGTATTGCCTTTAAGCTAAATTCCACAGATATAAAGCTA
>CAZMMB010000092.1:0-2558 GCA_964567325.1 uncultured Oscillospiraceae bacterium | reverse complement strand
CCATAATAGGGGAAATCATTGCTCCCACACTACTCACCGTACCCATTACCCCAAACAAAGAACCTCTCATATGAGCAGGAGTCCTTTCAGATACAGCTGATGTCAGTATAGGTTCTATGCCCCCGGCGATGAAATAATATACTATGAAAAATAGGGAAAATACAAGGAGACTATCAAAGGTTATAGCAAGGATTATTACAGGTATGGATATAATTGTAAGCATCATTGCTGTGTTTAATTTATCCGCCTTATCTCCACGCCTAGTAATTGTAAAAGCAGCAGTGGCAGTGGCCAAACTTGTCCCACCATTAATAAGCCCAGTATATCTGGCAGCCCCGGTAATTGTGCCCAAGCGCTCCTGAACATAAAGGGCCAGAAAAGGTGCAAAGACAGATCTGGCTATCCTTTGAACCAAGAGGCACAACATAATCGATAGGACAAAAGAATTGAAAAGCTTGACTTTGCTTTTTCCTTCTGAGCCGGACCTTATTTTATAGCCATAGGTGTTTTTATCTTCTTTTACAAAAAACAACACTAAAAAGAAGCCAATGCTCATTAGGCCACTACCCAATATAAAACACGTCCTATATCCTACTATTTCAGCTAGGATCCCACCGACAAATGGGCCCACTGAAAAACCCAGGAAATTTGAAGACGTCATAAGGCCTAGGGCATAGGACATTCTGTTTTCAGGGGTATTAGCAGAAACAAAACTCATGCTAGCTGTTATAGTTCCCGTGAATATCCCTTGTAAAACCCTAAGGGCGAGGAATTGCCAAACATTTTGAACAAGGCTCATTGACACAAATATCAATATAGCAAAGAACATAGCCCGTAATATCATCATTTTCCTACCATAGCGGTCTGACATTATTCCCCATATGGGTGCCGCTATGGCCATTGAGGCGGCAGGGAGAGTGGCGGATAAGCCAACATAATAGCTCAATTGAACAGAATCCGTCACACCCATTTCTTGAATATAAAATGGGATGAAGGGTAGGACAAATCCAAATCCCATTAAAGCACAAATTTGGCTACCCCATAATGTATATAAATTTATTTTCCATCTCTCCATAAACTGGTTCCTATAACCGCCAATTATTTCAACAACATAGCTGATTTTAAATCATCCACTGCCCCTTGGTCTTTCAACAACCCCACTATAGCCAATGCAAAGTCCATAGCAGTTCCTGGTCCCTTGGATGTTATGATATTACCGTCTATTGCTACTGTATCCTTGCCAATTTCAGCGTCCTTAAGGTGTATTTCCATGCCTGGATATATTACTGCTGTCTTCCCTTTCAATAAACCGGCCTCACCTAATATCATTGGTGCTGCACAAATAGCTGCCAATAGGCGGTCACTTGAAGCAAAATTCCTTATTTCATTCATTAAACCTTTATGAGCATTAAGGTTTGGGGTCCCAGGTATTCCTCCGGGGAGAATTATCATCTGGCAATTCTCGTAATTTGCTTTCTCAAACACCTGATCAGCCTCTACACCGATTCCATGTGCTCCCACAACCAACTTGTCTCCTGTAATTGAAATGCTTTCAACATCAATGTCAGCCCTACGCAACACATCGATTACGGTTATAGCTTCAATCTCCTCAAATCCAGTGGCTAAATGTACATATACTTTCATTCGGATACCTCCTATCATCTACAATTTTTAACAATAAAAATGCCAATGTCTGTTCAACAAGGCCCTTCATAGTAGAAGTATATACCTTTTTTGAAAAATACACAAGAAAAGGAAAAGTACCAACCGCTCTGGAAAGCCCATTGCGGTGTACCAAATGTTAACAATAGCGATTTGTGTAAAATCCGCCTAACCTATCTTTCTTCCCGGAAATATGCTAGGCCCAAATCTGCCGGTGGTTGATTTTCCTTTCGATTTTTTCGCGAACTGAGAATAATGATTAAAATTGTAGCCCCATATGGAAGCATATCCACCCAATATTGGGAAACATGGATTCCCATACTCTGCAGTCGAAATCCCAGGATTGAAAGGCCACCGAAAAGGAAGGCTCCCATGAAAGCCTTTATTGGGTTCCATGAGGCGAAAATTACCAGAGCAACAGCAATCCATCCCCTGCCAGCAACTACATTTTCCACCCAAACCGACATCATAACCAGGGACATATATGCCCCCCCTAGGCCACAAAGGGCCCCACCCAGGCATATGTGCACATACTTGTACATCATGACATTTATTCCGGAAGCGTCGGCTGATCCTGCATTTTCTCCCACTGCTTTTAGATTCAAGCCCCACCTGGTTTTATAAAGATATAAGGAGCTAACCACTACAAGTATATATCCCAGGTAGACAAATATATCCTGCTGGAAAAAAACGGGGCCAATCAAAGGGATGTCTCCCAAAAGAGGTAATTGAATCTTTATAAAGACATCCTTAATTTCTTGGGGAACAAGCAAACCTACATATGATTTCCCCATGAAGCTGGCAAAGCCTGTACCGAATATAGTAAGGGTCAGCCCTGTTACCACCTGGATTGCCCTAAGGCTTACAGTTAAAAAAGCAAAAATAAGACTGCCACC
>CAZMMB010000091.1:0-6763 GCA_964567325.1 uncultured Oscillospiraceae bacterium | reverse complement strand
ATTAGATATATAATCAGCGATCCCACATTATAAACAATGAAGGATACAATCCAAGCTACACCAGTTTGGAAGCTAACAGTTGCCAAGGCCCCCCAGAAGCTTCCCATTTCCCGCCTAGCAGCAGCAAGAGTTGCCACGCAGGGCATGTAAAGCAAGCTAAAGACCAAGAAGGAGAAGGCAGCTAAGGGTGTAAATATCTGGCTCATCATTCCTGGCAAAGAGGCTGAATCAGGAGCCCCCATGAGTATTGCAAAAGTGCTGACCACCGCTTCTTTGGCTGACAATCCGGTTATTAAAGCTGTAGCTGCCCGCCAGTCCCCAAAGCCTAGCGGTGCGAATATTGGTACTGCTAGTACGCCTATTTTAGCCAGCATGCTATCGTTGCTGTTTTCTACCATGTTAAATCCCGCATCAAAGCTTTGTAACAACCAAATAACAATGGTTGCTATTAGTATGATGGAAAAGGCCCTCTTAATAAAGCCGACAATATTTTCCCACATTCTAAGCCATACACTTTTTAGCACGGGCATGCGATAGTTGGGAAGTACCATAACAAAGGGTACTGAATCACCTTTGAAAACAGTGGACTTTAAAAGCAAGGCACAAATGATAGCAACAATTATTCCAATGATATAGAGTACAAACATGACCAAAGCCTTATGGCCGCTGAAAAAGGCTGCTGTCAACATTGCATAAATTGGGAGCTTTGCACTACAGGACATAAAGGGTACCAATAAAATAGTCATGTTTCGGTCCCGTTTGCTTGGCAGTGTCCTGGTTGCCATGATAGCAGGTACGGAACAACCGAAGCCTAAAAGCAGGGGAACTATTGACCGCCCAGATAGTCCTAATTTTCTTAGCAGCTTGTCCATGAAAAATGCTACCCTGGGGACATAACCACTGTCCTCCATTATAGATAATAAAAAGAAGAGGACGGTTATAATTGGCAAAAAAGACATGACACTACCCACCCCTACGAAGACACCATCGATAATTAGGGAATGGAGAGCTGGGTTTATACTTGTGCCTTCAAGCGCCCCGTCTACTACTATGGCCAGCTTATCAATTGCCCCCTCAAAAAGTTCGCTAAGTCCGCTCCCAACAGGTCCGAAAGTTACCCAGAAAATTATCAACATTATTCCAAGGAAAATAGGAAGGGCAAAATATTTGTGGGTAAGGATGTCATCAATTTTAAGGGAAAGCAAGTGTTCTTTGCTCTGTCCTTCTTTGGAAAGAACTTTATTGGTCAGCTCTTCAATAAAGCAATAGCGCATGTCAGCCATTGCGGCCTCCCTGTCCGTTTCCATGTGATATTCCATATCGTCTACTATGTGTTGAATAATATGCTCATCTGGTCCATGGAGATTCAGTTGCTCTATAATTAAATCATCGCCTTCAACGGCCTTGGTCGCTGCATATCGCAGGGGGAGTCTGGCCTCCCTGGCTACATCCTCAATAAGGTGGGAAACAGAATGGATAGCGTTATGTACGGGGCCGGTACAGAAATCAATCTTGTCGGGAAGCAAATTTTGCTTGGCGGTATCGATTGCGCACTTAACTAAATCGTGGATACCCTCATTTTTGCTGGCCGATATAGGTATGACTGGGACACTCAATATATCACACATCTGTTTTATATCAATTGAAATTCCGTCTCGACGCACAGCATCCATCATATTCAAGGCCACAACCATTGGTGTCTCGAGCTCCAAAAGCTGTAAGGTCAGGTACAAATTTCTTTCAATGTTTGTAGCATCAACTATATTGATGATTACATCGGGCTTTTGTTTAATTATATAATCTCTGGCGACCACTTCTTCATCGCTATAGGGCGCTAAGGAATAAATCCCGGGAAGATCTACAACTTTGACACCCTTATGGCCCCTCACTGGACCATCCTTGCTTTCTATAGTAACACCGGGAAGGTTGCCAACTTTCTGGTTGCTGCCTGTCAATTGGTTGAAAAGGGTCGTTTTACCACTGTTGGGATTACCCACCAGAACAATCTTCAGATTCATTCATTCACCGCCTCTACGAGTATCTGCTTAGCGTCTTCTTTTCGCAAGGTAAGCTCGAAGTTACGCAAATGTAATTCGATTGGATCCCCTAATGGGGCCATCTTCCTTACCATTATCATTGTGTTAGGGGTTAGTCCCATATCGAGTAGGTGGCGGCGAAGAGCCCCTGTTCCACCTACGGCAATAATCCTGCCTTTTTCACCTGGCTTTAGGCGGTCCAGTGTCATTCCATCTGATGGGAATTGCTTACATCGCCTTTTAGGTCCGTGGCCATGCCTTTTTTTACCCTCACATCGTTCACAATCCCCATAATGCCTATTAAATCTCATCTATTGCTCCTTATTATGGCCTATAACAAAACAATATGTACTGTTACAGCTTCCATCCATTTTTCAATAATTATATAATTTATACATTCCAATAACACCTGCTAGCATGAGTTAGCGTATGCTAACGACATATTACATTTTACCACATTATCTGTCAATAGCTATGATATGATGGATTATTTTTCATGATAATAACTTGACCAGGGCCCTGACAAAGGAAGAGACAAAAAGGATACCCACGGCTATTGCACCGGTAAGCATTAATGTTTCGGTTCCCACTTCCGCTGTCTGAGACAGGTTCTCTTGCAAGAGGGACAGCATGGTCCTGTACATGCCTGCGCCGGGTACCAGGGGAAGGATACCAGGAATTATGAAAATGAGAGAGGCCTCTTTGAAAATCCTAGCCATTGTTTCACCACAGGCTGCGACTAGGCAGGAAGCAATGAAACAGGCGATAACAGCGGGTTGTCCTATATCTTTTATATATTGAAAAGCTATCCAACCTATTGCCCCAGAAAAGGCGGAAAAAAATATGTGCCGATGGGGAATGTTAAATATTAGGGTAAAGCCTGCAGTGGCAAAGAATGCAAAAATGAATTGCAGAGGTATATTCATATGATACCACCTAAAGAAACCCACGCAAAAAGGGTAATCCCAACGCCAAAGGCAATGGAAATGGCAATCAGGGCTGCCTCCATGGCCCTTGCGCCACCGGCCAATAGATCTCCTGCTAAGGAATCCCTCATGGCATTGGTAAATGCAAGGCCCGGTAGAAATATCATCAAGGGTCCAACAATCATTGCATCAGTATTCGTAGTGATGCCTACAGTTGACAGAGCTAGGGCTACTAGGGCTATAAGGGCACAGACTGTGAAGTTACGAAAAAAACGGTTGAAGCTATGCACGTCTAGGAAATGTGCAAAGGCATAGGCGAGGGCTCCTATAAAAACAGACGTTATAAATTCTCGGTAGCCAGCACCCAGCATTATCGTGAAAAAAGATGCAGCCAACGCACCTCCCAATAGTTGCAGGGGGAATGTGTATTTTTCTCCCTTAGCTATATTGTCAAGTATTTCCTTGGCTTCATTAATTTCTAGTGGGTTTTTTGCAAGACTTCTTGAAAAGTTATTGATTAGAGATATTTTTTCTAGATCAATAGATACCCCCCTTATGCGCTTGATTATCGTATAGGGCTTGCCTTCGCCACCGGAATCTAAGGACATAAAAATGCCGGTTGTCGTAACAAAGACCTCCACATATGGAATTCCATACGCTTTGCATATGTGTGTCACAGTATCCTCGACCCTGTATATCTCTGAACCGCTGACAAGCATTATTTCTCCAGCCTGCAGGGCAAGCATTAATATGTTTTTTTCTTTTATATTTACCATTGGATCCACCTCCAATTATAATACCATAAAGTTGACGCTTAGGCATAGAGCCTGTATAATAATCTCGTTGTAAAGTTATGCCACCATTATTAAATGGGAGGGAAGAAGAATGGAAAGAATGGTTGGGACGGTAGCTAGGGGTTTAAGGGCTCCCATTATTCGTCAGGGAGATGATTTGGAAAAAATCATTATAGATACGGTAATGAAATCCTATGAGCTAGAGGGATTTACCCCTCGAGATAAAGATATCTTATGCATGACGGAGGCAGTGGTAGCACGGGCCTTCGGAAATTACGCAACAGTTGACCAATTGGCCAAGGATGTAAGGGAAAAGTTTCACGAGGACACTATAGGTATTGTCTTTCCAATTCTCAGCAGAAATCGCTTTGCAGTTTGTTTGAAAGGAATAGCAAGAGGAGTAAAAAATATAATATTATTGTTAAGCTACCCCCATGATGAGGTGGGCAATAACATGATAGATTCTAATCTCCTAGACGAAAAAGGAGTTAACCCTTATAGCGATGTCTTTAGCCTAGATGAGTTTGTGTTGACTTTCGGCAAGCCCAGGCACGAGGTAACAGGTATGGATTACGCTAATTACTATAGGGAAATAATTGAGGCCGAAGGGGCTGGGGCTGAGATAATATTCGCAAATAATCCAAAGGAGATTCTAAAATATACTAAAACCATACTGGTGGCCGATATTCACAGCAGGGAAAGGACCAAGGAAATATTGAAGACGAGTGGTGGTAAAAAAGTTTTAGGCTTAGACGACTTGCTTACAGAGCCTGTAGATGGAAGTGGTTTTAACAGTCTTTATGGGCTTTTAGGGGCAAACAAGGCAACAGATGATAGCGTTAAGCTATTTCCAGAAGAGTGTAGCGATTTTGTCAACAACATTCAAAAAAAACTTTTCACCATTACTGGAAAAGTTATCGAGGTTATGGTTTATGGGGATGGGGCTTTTAAAGACCCCCAGGGTAAAATCTGGGAGTTGGCAGACCCCGTAGTATCGCCTTGCTATACAAAAGGTTTGGAAGGGGTCCCAAAAGAAATAAAGATAAAATATTTGGCCGATAATGATTTCTCCCACCTAGAGGGGGAGGAACTTCAGCAGGCAATTCTATCCTGCATAGAAGGAAAAGAAGGGATTTCCAATCAAGACGGGGCAAGCCTTGGAACTACCCCCCGCCGATTGACTGATTTGATAGGGTCTTTATGCGACTTGGTTTCGGGAAGTGGCGATAAAGGTACTCCCTTTGTCTATATTCAAGGATATTTCGATAATTATACAGATAAGAGATAGTATCAAAAGTGAGACTCGCTAGGGACGCTTGTATTATTTTTAAGACAATATCCCTAAAAAAATCCAAAAGAGTCCTTTGAGAATTATCCAAAGAACCCCATTATTCCAAAGTTTCAGAAAGTTCTGCTAGGAATTTGAGATGGGGTTTATTGTCTTGGCATGGTTTTTGGATATGTAAATAGGTGCAGACAAGATTACTATAATTATATAAGGAGGTATCGTTCATGGCTGCAAAAAAAGATGCTGCACTTAATGAAGCGAAGAGGATATTGGATTATATCGAGAAAGCCGAGCTTACATTGGAGGACAGCAAACAAATTACAGAGGACTCTATCTACAACTTTAACAATCATGTTAATCCGGGCTGGCTGGTATACAGGAAATCAGTATCCGGCGACGCTGCATGTGTAGAATGGACCGACACGGAAGAGCACTTCACTGACTTATATGGAAATGACTATATTGATTGCCTCGGAGGTTTTGGAATATATACCTGCGGGCACAGAAATCCTGAAATTTTGAAATATGTTAAGGCACAATTGGATAGGTATGCCTTACATAGTCAGGAATTAGTGGATCCTTTGAGGGGTTATTTGGCAAAATTAGTATCCATGATTACCCCAGGGGATCTACAGTATTGTTTCTTTACAAACGGCGGGGCCGAAGCGATTGAGATGGCATTGAAACTGGCTAGGCTTGCAACAGGGGGAAAATACTATATCTCTACGGTAGGAGCATTCCACGGAAAATCTTTTGGTGCCATATCTATGGGTGGCAAAGCGGCATACAGGGAGGATTATCTCCCAATGATACAACATGTCCAGCATGTTAAATTTGGTGATGCTGATGCGGTTGACCAAGCGATTGACAACTTGATAACGGTAGGTGAAACCGTAGCAGGTGTCATCGTTGAACCAATCCAAGGTGAAGCCGGCGTGCAGATTCCACCCAAGGGATATTTAAAGCGCCTCAGGGAAATTTGTGATAAGTACGGTGTTGCCTTGATATTTGACGAAATTCAAACAGGCATGGGACGCACCGGAACCATGTGGAGATGTGAATATGAAGATGTGACCCCAGATATTTTGACCTTTGGCAAGGCCTTTGGCGGCGGTGTAATGCCAATAACAGGTATCGTTGCAAGGCCCAACATGTGGGTTGAAAAATTAGTTGATAATCCTTGGATTTTAGGTTCTCCAACCTTTGGCGGTAACCCCCTTGCCTGTTCAGCAGCAATTGCAACAATTGCATATATGCTTGAGAATGATATTCCAAAGCAATGTAAAGAAAAAGGCGATTACTTTATGGAAAAACTGAATGCCCTTATGAAGAAATACCCGACAGTAATCGAAGAAGTAAGGGGAGCGGGTCTTCTCATTTGCTTGGAATTCCCTGCAGCTGAGGTGGGATACGCTGTGGTCAAGGGCCTGTTCGACAGGCATGTTATGACGGCTGGAACTTTGGTCAATGCTAAATCTGTCAGAATAGAGCCGCCCGGGATAATCCAGTATGAGACCATCGATATAGTAATGGAGAAATTAGAAGAGGCAATCATCGATGTAAAGGCAGAATTTAAACTCTAAGTATTCTGAAATATACAATTTAGTAGCTAGGCCCCCCTATTTTTTAAGGGGGGCTTTCCTTATGGTGTGCCCGGCATGGGTGCAATCTAACGGGTGCAAGTCCCGAATCCGCCCGGTAGTGGGAAGGATATAGCTG
>CAZMMB010000090.1:0-6810 GCA_964567325.1 uncultured Oscillospiraceae bacterium | reverse complement strand
ACCTCCTCACTGACATCTTCACTGACTGAAGCCCCAGCAGGTATCAAGGCTCCCCCTCCTATGGTCACAAATTCACCAATTACAGTAATCTCACGATGGTTTCTACCAATCTCCACCTGCTTCCAATCCCCTATTTTTGCCCCTTGACATATCTTGGCATTCGTAGCAGCTATCGTATATTCAACAAGAGCATTTTCAGATACAATTACACCTGGCATTAAAATGGAATTGAAGACATAGGCCCCCTTGGCAACTTTTACTCCCGGAAATAAAATGCTATTCTCGATTTTGCCTTCTATGATGCAGCCGTCTGCCACACTGGAGTTTATCAACAGGGCATCTTCCCCTATGTACTGAGGTGGCTTGTTTGAACTTCTTGAATAAATTCTCCAGGGAGGATCATCGAGCTCTATGGGAACATTAGGATCCAGAGTATCCATATTGGCTTCCCAAAGGGAAAGAATTGTCCCCACATCCTTCCAATAGCCTTTGAATTCATAAGCATACAGGCTTTCTCCTTCTTTGATCATGCCGGGTATCACATTTTTACCAAAATCATTATCGGACCCCTCATCATCCTCATCCTTAACCAAATATTCTTTCAATTTTTTCCAGTTGAAGATATAGACGCCCATTGAGGCTAGATTGCTTTTGGCTTCCCTGGGTTTCTCCTCAAACTCATAAATTTTTTGCCCTTCATCTACGCTCATCACACCGAATCTACTCGCTTCATCCCAGGGGACTTGAATTACTGCTATAGTACAATCAGCCGCCTTTTCCTTATGAAAAGCCAGCATAAGCTCGTAATTCATCTTGTATACATGGTCTCCTGAAAGAATCAATACATATTCCGGATTGTACAAGTCTATAAAATTCATGTTTTGATATATTGCATTTGCCGTGCCCGAATACCACTCTCCCCCTTTTCCATCCATATAGGGGGGCAGAATGAAAACACCCCCATAAAGACGATCTAAATCCCAAGGTTGACCGCTTCCTATATAGGCATTCAGCTCAAGAGGTCTATACTGAGTCAATACACCTATGGTGTCTATGCCGGAATTTATGCAGTTTGAAAGGGGAAAATCTATAATCCTATACTTGCCCCCGAAAGGCACAGCAGGTTTAGCAACATCCCTTGTTAAAATGCCCAAGCGACTGCCCTGACCTCCTGCGAGAAGCATAGCAACTATTTCCTTATTCTGCTCATATGACATTCTCAATCACCTCCTATGGTAATACAATGCAGACAAAGGTGGTAAATCTAAGCTAATAGCATATTTCTGTGTTAAGGCATCTTTCCCTGTGCGTAAAACTTTCTTGCCTCCCTTCCCACTTCCGCCATATTTTCCTTGGTTTGAATCTAAAAGCAAATCATAGATACCCACTTCTTCAGTTTTTATCATATAGTTTTTTCTTTCAACAGGGGAAAAGTTGCAAGCAATCAGTAATTCTTGTCCTTCTAATCCTATTCTTGAAAAGGCAATAATATTCATTGCAGAATCGTCAACCACATGCCAACGAAAACCCTTCCAATCATTTTCCACCTCCCATAGGGCTTTCATATTAAGGTATAGATGATTCAAATCGCCAACAAAATCCTTCATTTTTTTATGCATGGGGTAATCTAAAAGAAACCAGTCCAGCTCTTTTGTATTGTCCCACTCAATAAACTGACCGAACTCACCACCCATAAAGAGCAATTTTTTACCGGGGTGGGCCATCATATATCCATAATAGGCCCTAAGTCCCGCAAACTTGTCCCAATAGTCTCCCGGCATTTTATCCAACAAGGATTTCTTCCCATGGACTACTTCGTCATGGGAAAGAGGCAATATAAAATTCTCAGAAAATGCATAAGTCAAAGGAAATGTTAGGGCATGGTGCTTACCCTTTCGGAAGAGGGGGTCTGTTCCCATATAATCAAGGCTATCATTCATCCAGCCCATATTCCATTTAAAATTAAAACCTAAGCCCCCTTTGTCTACAGGTCCTGTCACTAGGGGCCATGATGTAGATTCTTCGGCTATCATCAAAACATTGGGGTAAGATTGGAAGACAGCCTTGTTCAAATCCTGGAAAAAGGATACGGCTTCCAAGTTCTCCCTGCCTCCATAGCGATTGGGACGCCATTTGCCCTCCTCCCTTCCATAATCTAAGTAGAGCATGGAAGCTACTGCATCCACCCTGAGTCCGTCTATGTGGTACTTATCGAACCAGAACATGGCGTTAGAAATGAGGAAACTTTTAACCTCATTCCTTCCCCAATCAAAAATCAGGGTCCCCCATTCTTCATGGGAATTTTTAAAAGGATCAGCATATTCATAGCAAGGCCCTCCGTCAAAAAGTGCAAGCCCTTCAATGTTTTTAGGGAAGTGGCCGGGTACCCAATCTAGGATTACACCCAAGCCTGCATGGTGACAGCTATCGACAAAGGCCATGAAATCTTCAGGTGTACCATACCTGGAGGTGGGCGCATAATAACCCAACACCTGATAGCCCCAGGATCCATCGTAAGGATATTCAGAAACAGGCATGATCTCCAGATGGGTATAACCCATGTCCAATGCATAAGGGATCAACTCTTCCGCAAGTTTTGTGTAACTGAAAAATTGTCCGTCTGAATATCTTCTCCAAGACCCCAAATGAACTTCATAAATATTGATAGGCCTGTCATAGGGAGGGGCCGCATTCCTTTTTTCCATCCACCCTCCATCCTTCCAGTTGAATCCTGAAAGATCATAGACCTTAGATGCTGTTGCAGGTCTTGTTTCCATATGAAAACCGTAGGGGTCAGCTTTGGAATAAATGTTTCCCTGCCTATCCTCTACGGCGTATTTATACAAGTCATATTGCTTTAAATCAGTAGAAAAGATTTGCCAAATACCTTGTTCGTTAATTTTTTCCATGGGGTTTTTGCATATGTCCCATTGGTTGAAGTCACCCGTTAGGAATACATTTTTAGCATTCGGGGCCCAAACCCGAAAAACATAAGCCTCCTGACCATGTAATTTGCAGCGATGGGCACCAAGAAACTCATATGCCCTTGTTAATGTCCCCTGATGAAAGAGGTAAATTGGTGTCTCAAGTAATTTTTCCATCCCAACCTCTTCTCCGATATATTATCTGGCCTAAACTATAGTCCTATATTTTTCAAAGTATTCTGACCTGAGCATGGACATCAAGTGAAAATCTACATACCTTCCATTCTTCTTTCCTGCATTCCTTAGAATCCCCTCATATTGGAAACCCAGTTTTTTATAAAATCGGCTAAGCTTTTCATTATAGGGTATGTGATCCAGGGTAACCCTTTCAGTATGGAGTTTTATATAGCAATGGTCCAGCAGAAGGTGCATTGCTTCTTTACCAAGGCCCTTAGCCAGATAGGATTCTTCACCTATGTATATCCTAGTAATGTCTAAGGAATCTGTCTTTTCATTTATGTTACTTATCTGTATTCTACCGATAGGCTTTTCCCCGTCTCGGCATATTATCGTGTACTGCAACTTTGTAGAATCCATAGAGTCTAAGATAAACTCCTTTACAATCTCCTCATAGTCCCTATTGCCGGACATGGTGAAGTTTTCCTGTATATATTCTTTCCTCTCCCATTCCGAAAAAATTGTACAGTCGGAAAAAATACTTTCCCTTATAATTAAGTTTAATGATTCCATAGCCGCCTCCAAATTTAGGTAATATATGGATTGAATCCATTATACACATTATTGCCAAATAAGGCAATCAGCTATTATTTTGAGTTATTATGGCCATCTATGGGTTTGCAAAAAGAATTGCAAATAATGAGCAAAATTTACGGTTGTGTGTGGAAAAACCAGTCGAAAAGTACACACAAGTGTAAATTTTGTACAAATCGTCCTCTTTTAAGTGAAAAATCCACACACAAGCGTAAATTCTGTACAAAATATGAGAAAGTAATATTTTGTGGTTTCTCGTAACCTATCATAAGTAGTGGAAAATCGCCAAGCTTCCCTTCTCAACTGATACACTTCCACTTATATTTTCCAATATGTTGGAAATACCTACTGGATAATCATAACTAAGACGAGCATCCTTCAATGGATACTTAAAGCCACTTATGGTGACCCCCAGTGCCTCTTTACCAAGGGGGAAAATTGAAACTATATCCCCTACCCCCCCTTGGATTGCTATCTTACTATTTATAATATCCACGGCCAAACCAGGTTCTTCAAACATGATTTTAACTGACTTTTCAACAAAAGATGTGGCAGACATGATGTTTGCTAGGGTATGATCTAGCCTTCCCCCCATAGCCCCCCAAATAACTATTTCATTGAAGCCCCTGTCCACCATCAGTTTTAAGGCTAAATACGCATCCGTATAATCCTTTTCCGGCGGATGCCTGTAAATTTCCACCCCTTTATCTATCATCTTATTCAGAATTCCTTGGCTGATTGAATCCATGTCGCCTACAATTCCACAAGGAACAATGCCTAGATCCATGGCCTTTGCTGCAGCCCCGTCTGTGCAGTATACAAATTTGTAATGGCTTTTTCGTGAACTGTACCATGTCAAATCGCCATATTCCCCATTGGCCATTAAGAGCCCCTTCATATTTGTCACCACTTCCTATATCTATACACATGTATCAAATCGTAAACCAATACCTCCCCCGATATTGTCATAAATTCCTCTCCTATATCTATACGCATATAGGCACGTATCAATTTGTAGCTATAATAACCATGCTGTCAACATAATCCCGCCACCTTTTATACACACATTTATCTAAGTTAAGAAATTAACCTTTTTCGGCATGGCCTCGGGGAAAGTTGCCCGGCAGCTCCCATCTGCCAACTAAACGAATTCCAACCTTCAAATAATCTCTTCTGTAGACCCTAATTATAGCAGTTTTTTTGATAAATTGAAGTCTTTATTAAAGTAAACAACTAGTGTATAATTATTTAAGGCTGGCTGTTAACAATCGGCACAGCACATTAGCTTTTACAAAACGGCTCATTTTTTCTTATTTTTTAATGCTGGGACCCTATCGCATATTTACACAGTAAGCTGCTTGCAGGTCTTATGCGAAAATCCACCTGTCATATGCAGGGGTGAAACTAATTGCAGCTCCTCAGTGCTAAGTGAATTCGAAAAAATTAACCGCTTTTATTATATGTTAAAATAGATTCGGAGGAAATATGAAAAAATCAAGAGTTTGGAAGTTCGGTGATGACGTTGATACCGATCAAATTATACCATCCCAATACCTTTTGCTGGCCTCCATCGACGAGATGAAGGCTTACACTTTTGAGCCATTCGTAGATGATTTTGCAAAGTTAGTTAAGGAAGAGGATGTAATTGTTGCAGGTGAAAATTTCGGTTGCGGGTCTTCTAGAGAACAGGCGCCCAGGGTCTTAAAAAGCCTTGGTATCAAGGCCGTGATTGCATCATCCTTTGCTAGAATATTTTTTAGAAATGCAATAAACATCGGTCTTCCTGTCATTATATGCAAAGAAGCCCATGGGGCCTTGGAAAATGGAGATTCCTTATCCATTGATATGGCAAGGGGGCACATAATAACCGACAGGGGGAAATTAGATTGCACAAGGCTAGCCGAATATATGCAGAACATATTAAATGAAGGCGGTCTGATTGAATTGCTCAATAAGGAGGTGGCAGAATAATGGCCATGACTATAAGTGAAAAAATCCTAGCTTCAGCTGCCGGTGTAGACAAGGCTTCAGCAGGTGATATATTGACTGTAAATATAGATCGATTGATGAGCAATGACGGCACCAGCCACTTAACCATAGATATGTACAGGAGCCTGCTTAAGAATCCCAAAATCACCGACAAAAATAAGCTGGTCTTCATAATCGACCATAACATACCCTCGGATAGTCCCGAAACTGCAGCTGCCCACAAGAAAATGCGGGATTTCGCCAAAGAATATGATATTTTTTTCTACGAGGGAAAAGGGGTATGCCACCAAATTATGATGGAAGAATATGTGCGTCCCGGGGAACTTATATTTGGCGCTGATTCCCACACCTGCACCTATGGCGCTTTGGGGGCTTTCGGGACCGGCATCGGCAACACCGACTTCCTCTATGCCATGGTAACTGGCCGGTCTTGGGTCCTAGTTCCTGAAACTCTTAAGTTTCATTTATCCGGCCGTTTAAAAGACGGTGTCTATCCTAGAGACCTAATCCTGACGATTATAGGTGATATCGGGGCCGATGGGGCTACATATAAGGCTATGGAATTCACAGGTGATGGGGCCCAGGCCATGACCGTGAATGAAAGAATGGTATTGACTAATATGGCTGTAGAGGCCGGCGGGAAGACGGGAATTTTTGAGCCGGACCAAAAGGCCATCGAATACATTACCAATTCGGGCAGAAAACCAAAGCATATGTTTAAGAGTGACCTTGATGCCTCATATGAAAAAGAATTTTTCTATAATTTGGAGGACATCCGCCCTGTTGTAGCTAGGCCTCATAATGTAGATGATGTGGTGGATGTAGATGAGGCCAAAAATATCAAAATTGACCAAGCCTTTATAGGATCATGCAATAGTGGAAGAATTGACGAGCTCCGCACTGCAGCTGAAATTCTTAAGGGAAATAAGGTTCACGATAGGGTTAGACTTTTAATTGCCCCTGCCTCTAATTCCGTCTATCTGGACGCCTTAAACGAGGGTCTCATAGATGTGTTTATGGAGTCCGGAGCCATGGTAATGAACAGCAATTGCAGCGTTTGTTGGGGCAGTTGCCAAGGGGTTATTGGGCAAGGGGAAGTCCTAGTTTCCACAGGCACCAGAAATTT
>CAZMMB010000089.1:2151-6859 GCA_964567325.1 uncultured Oscillospiraceae bacterium | reverse complement strand
TATGTCAATCGCAGGGTTGGGAGACATAGTCCTCCTCTCTCCTGCCTGCGCTAGTTGGGATATGTATCGGGATTTTGAACAGCGGGGTGACCATTTCAAAACTTGTGTAAACAATTTGGAGAAATGACAGTTGGCAAAGAAAAATAAAAAAAAGAAAATGAGATTAAAATCCGGGGATTTCCTCATGACTGTCATGGTCCTGGCCCTGGTGGTTTTCGGTATCATTATGGTCTTCAGCGCCAGTTACTACAGCTCTATAAGCGAAACCGGAGACCCATATACTTATCTAAGGGATGATATAAAATGGGCCTTGCTAGGATCGGCCCTGATGCTTATTATGACATTTGTCGATTACCGCATATACAGGAAACTAGCGCCTTTGTTGCTGATAATGAGCCTTATTCTTCTGGCCTTGCTGTTTACCCCTTTAGGCATATCCAGACACAATGCTACAAGGTGGATAGGTGTGGGGAATTTCACTCTCATGCCCGGAGAGGTGGCAAAGATTTGCGCTATTATTTTTGTAGCCTGGTTTCTATCCAAGGATCCCAAAAGAATAAGATCTTTGATTAGGGGGGTCTTACCACTTCTTTTACTCTGTGGCCTTTACTTTTTTTTGATAATTAAACAACCTAACCTTTCAACTGCAATCACAGTATGTGCGATAATAATTGGCATGATGTTCATTGCCGGTCTGAATATAATGTATTTAATTTCTGTCGGTATAATTGGAGGGATAGGAATATTAGCCTTGACCCTCCTAGATAATGAAGGCTATTGGATGAAGAGAATCACCAGTTTTCTTGACCCTTTTGAGGATCCCCTAGGCAGTGGATGGCAGGTTATTCAATCCCTTTTAGCCCTAGGGTCAGGGGGACTTTTTGGAGTAGGGCTGGGGAAAAGTATACAGAAAACCCTCTACCTGCCTGAACCCCAGAACGATTTCATTTTCTCCATAATAGGCGAGGAATTAGGCTTCATTGGATGTTTAGTATTGATTATATGCTATATTATATTGATATGGAGGGGAAGCCATATTGCACTGAATGCTCCAGATTTATTTGGAACCCTAATTGCTGGTGGAATAACAATTATGTTGGCAATCCAGGTAATCCTCAATATAGCAGTAGTGACCTCATCTATGCCCCCTACGGGTATCACCTTACCTTTTGTAAGTTATGGGGGAAATGCCCTGCTATTGTTTATGGGTTCTTTTGGAATATTGCTCAATATATCCAGGCATTCGGCTTTATAGATGGATTGATAAGGTGCTCGCCGATCTAGGCCAGCAGGAGTGGGAGAATAATAATGAAACTAGTAATAACAGGTGGAGGTACGGGAGGACATATCTATCCTGCAATCGCCATTGCTGACAAAATAAAAAGAAAGCGTCCCGATAGTCAAATTCTTTTTGTTGGCACAAGAAAAGGAATGGAAAGCAGGCTGGTTCCCGAAAGGGGATATGAGATATATTATATTCCTGCAAGGGGTTTTGACAGGAAGAATATCTTCAACAATATCAAAACAATCTTTGACCTAGTGAAGGGTTGCAGGCAGGCAGGCGAGATAATAGGCAAGTATAGGCCCGATATGGTGATAGGAACGGGGGGCTATGTAAGTGTCCCTGTTCTTTGGGCTGCGGGAAGAAAGGGGATACCGGTATACATACATGAACAGAATGCCTTTCCCGGATTAGCCAACCGCATGCTAAGCAGATATGCTGAGAAGATATTTATCAGTTTCCCTGAATCGAAAAAGTATTTCAAGCACAAGGAGAAGACCCTGTTTACCGGAAATCCTATCAGGAAGGAATTTTTGCTTTCTGGGATAGTCGACTATAGGGAAAAACTCGGTATTAAACCGGGAGAATTTTTCCTTTTGTCCTTTGGCGGTAGCGGGGGAGCCCAAAAAATAAATGAGTCTATTTTGAAGCTGGCGGAGGAAATTGATAAGAAAGCTGGAATTAAATTGCTACATGTAACAGGCAATTACTATTACGATAATTTTGTAAATGAGTTAAAAAGGAAGGCCCTTGACAATAACGAAAACATCAGGGTGGTCCCTTATAGCCACAAGATTCACGAATATATGCTTGCAGCAGATTTGCTTATTAGCAGGGCTGGTGCAATAACCGTAGCAGAGCTTACGGCATGTGGAAAACCAGCCATATTGATTCCATCTCCTAATGTTACCGCCAATCATCAATATTATAATGCTAAGGCTGTGGCCGACAGAGGGGGGGCTATACTATTAGAGGAAAAAGATTTGACCTTTGAGAAACTAAAGGGCATCGTATTTAAACTTGCCCACAACAAGGAGGCACTAAATACCATGGGGGAGGCTAGTTTATCTTTGGGTAGGGTGGATGGGGCAGATGGGATATTTTCCGGCTTAGGTCTTTAAACAAGCACTTTTCAATGGGCTCAAGCATACTATAGCTTTATAGAGAGACTTTAGTATCTTGGAGGTGTCATTTGTTTGGACAGTTACCACATATCAGGCGGAAAAGCGTTAGATGGAGAATACCGACCTAGAGGAGCAAAAAATGCAGTCCTTCCTATTTTGGCAGCAACTATTGTATCCGGGAAAACTAGCAGAATAAAGAACTGCCCGCGTTTATCGGATATACAGACAATGATAGAAATATTAGAAACAATGGGATGTAAAGTGCTTTGGGATGAAAACGATATTATCGTGGATTCTTCATTTTTAACAAACCCAAGCATACCACAGAAGCTCATGAAGAAGATCAGGTCTTCCGTCTTTTTAATGGGTCCCACTTTAGCAAGGTGCGGAGAAGTGAAGTTGAGTAATCCCGGAGGTTGTGCTATTGGGGAAAGGCCCATTGATTTGCACTTGAATGCCCTTAGACTTTTAGGGGTAGATATAAAGGAGGAAGCTGGCTTTCTTATTTGCAAAGCCAAATCCTTAAAAGCTAACCTTATACCGCTGGCTTTTCCTAGTGTGGGGGCAACGGAAAATGCAATGATGACAGCCCTGATGGCAGAGGGGGAAACTGTCATAGTCAATGCGGCCAGGGAACCGGAAATTGTTGACCTGCAGAACTATTTAACCAGTTGCGGGGCCCATGTTGCAGGGGCGGGAAGTGAAAGGATAGTAATTACCGGGGGCATACCCCTTCATGAAACTGAATACAGGCCTATTCCGGACAGAATAGAGGTAGGCACCCTCTTAATTGCAGCTGCAGCAACAGGAGGACAGATATTGCTTAATCAAGTAGAGCCTAGGCATTTGAATTCGGTTACCAACTGCTTGCGTGAAGCCGGTTGTATAGTGGAGGAAAATCCCAGGTCAATCCGTCTAAAGGCAGGGGAAAGGTTGAAAAGCGTAGGACCTATAAAAACAGAGCCCTACCCAGGGTTTCCTACTGATATGCAGTCACAATTTATGACCCTTATGTCTGTGGCCGAGGGTACTAGCCAAATAACGGAGTCCATATTTGAAAATCGTTTTAAACATGTTCCCGAGCTCAAGAAAATGGGGGCGGATATAAAGGTCTATGACAGGAAGGCCCTAATAAAAGGGGTAAAAGAACTGAAGGGCAATAGGGTAGCCGCCAAAGATCTTAGGGGTGGAACTGCTCTCGTTATAGGGGGTCTTATAGCTAAAGGTACTACAGTGGTTGAAAACATTGGCCATATTGATAGGGGTCATGAAAAACTGGAAGAAACTTTGAGAAAATTAGGGGCTGAGATTGAAAGGGTGGCCGGGGAAAATAAACTTGTGGGCTAATGAAAAAGAAAAAACGAAAGAGAAAACTTAAGAAAAAATACTATATAGTAAGGTTTTTTCTGCTAGGAGCTTTTTGTACATGCATCTACTTTTTTGCCATGTCATCCTATTTTGTGGTCAAAACCCTGACAGTAAGGGATAACAACCACTATACAGAAGAGCAAATTATAGCTATGGCCCAAATAGGAGAGGAGGAAAACCTATTTAAGTTATCAAGCAAGGAGATAAAGGACAAGCTAGTTGGAGATCCCTACATAAAATATGCAAAAATATCAAAGAAACTGCCAAATGAAATTATAATATCTGTAGGTGAAAGATACGAAAAGGCCTGTCTCCCCTATGGCGATGATTATATTATTATTGATGAGGAAGGAATTGTTTTACGGAAGACGGATAGGGAGCCGGCTTTAACAAAATTTGTAGGTATGACTCTGACCAAAATTGAGGCAGGAGAAGATCTTGAGGTAGAGGAGGCATCCATGCTTTTAAATGCCTTGGACTTGATAAGAAAAATGGAAGACCATGATATTTATTTCAAAAGAATAGGATTCCACGACAGTTTAATGCGAGCCTATATATACGACGGGCTGGTATGTGAAGGTAGGCCGGAAAACATTTTAAAAAGCATGGACGATT
Organism: uncultured Oscillospiraceae bacterium; assembly: GCA_964567325.1. Lineage (GTDB taxonomy): Bacteria > Bacillota > Clostridia > Peptostreptococcales > Anaerovoracaceae > UBA1426. The sequence continues at coordinate 2,470 of CAZMMB010000089.1, read as the reverse complement.
TAGAAGATGTGTTGTATGATTTATATGTTCAGGGGGTAAAAAGAGGGACAATTAAAGTTGGGGGAAATGGCTACTTTTCCTTTAGTGCTGTAATTGAATAATCCCTGGGAAGAAAGGATAGATTTAATGAAGAATAAGGGAGGAATATTTGTTATCTTCGCATTGGCACTTCTTATAGGCCTAATTATTTCTATTCAAATTAACACCTCTGGCGATTCGGATATGGGTGGCTTGGTTACTTATGCCCAGGCCAATGCTTTAGAGAGGCAATTGAAGGAAGTCCGTGGAGAAAAAGAATTAATATTGGCAGAATATCTTG
>CAZMMB010000089.1:897-2141 GCA_964567325.1 uncultured Oscillospiraceae bacterium | reverse complement strand
CTTCTTCCGTGAGGTCTGGTCTAAGTTCTAGCTCTGGAGCAAAGGCTGAAAGAAATTGAAGAGCAAAGCGTTAGCGAGGACGCCTTGCTAAAAGCCGCTATGGTAGATTTAGAAAGATATAAAATGGGTTCTGGGATGGTGGATGTAAAAGGGCCTGGGGTAATTATCACCGTAGACGACCCTATTCCAACAGAAGAAAATCCGGGAGATGGTTACAGCACAATAATGTCTCGCTACGATTTACTTTTATACCTGGTCAACAAGTTAAAGGACGCTGGAGCAGAAGCAGTATCCATTAATGGTCAGAGGATAATTGCAAAGACGGAAATCAGCCTAGCTGGAGATAATGTCAACATCAATACGGTTCCTACAGCACCGCCGTATACCATAAAAGCGATAGGGGACCCAGATACGATAGAAGGCACCTTAACCATACGCTTTGGCATTGTTGAAATAATGAAAAGCTATAGCTTGCAGGTTTCTATTGCCAAGCAGGATGAAATAGAAATAGCCAGATACAATGGGGTGCTTAGATATCTTTATGCAAAGCCCGTAGAAGATACGGATGAAAGCCCGGATGAGGATAGCGATAAGGTGCCAGAATGAAGCTAAAAACTTTGCTGGTTTTTATAATGTGTATTTTTATTGGCAGCTCAATTGTAAGTTTAGCCAAGACGACTAATGCCAGGTATTTGTTCTTATCACCTAGGGTTCTAGAGGATTATAAGGTAACCATTGAAGGAGAAGAGAGGGAAATAGAAAAACTCTTTGACCGGATAGAAGAAAGCCGAGAAGAGTTGAATCAATTGCTGGAAAAAAGGGAGTCTAACCAAGATTTGGCCCAGGAAATAGAGGCAAAACTTTTTCAGGAATTGAAATTTTACAGACTGTCTGGTGGTTTTGTGGATGTGGAAGGGTCAGGAGTTGAAATTCTGATAGATGACGCTAGCAGAGAACTGGAAGCCTGGGAGGATCCTAACGATATGCTAGTTCATGACTTAGATCTTTTGATGGTTGTAAATGAGCTGAAAGATGCAGGGGCTGAAGTAATTTCTGTAAATGGACAAAGGATTTTAGATAGCTCATCCATTTCATGCTCTGGCTACACTGTCCGCATCAATGGGAAGTTTTACGGCAAGCCCTTCCGTATCAGTGCCATCGGGGATGCTTCCAGAATGTCGGCTGCACTCATTGGCCCGGGGGGCTATGGAACCCTCCTAAAAGAATGGGGTTTAACCTTTAAA
>CAZMMB010000089.1:0-887 GCA_964567325.1 uncultured Oscillospiraceae bacterium | reverse complement strand
GTTATAGTAGGTTTTAGCTTTAATATAACGTATCCTTCGGAGTATTCATTCTACGTTTCCATGGGCCTGTTGGCGGCTATGGATTCTCTGCTAGGAGCCATTAGATCGGAAATGGAAGGCAAGTATGATAATTTGATATTTATCAGCGGATTCCTGATGAATGCAGTTCTTGCTGCCGCATTGGTATATCTCGGCGACAGGCTTGGATTGCCCCTATACTACGCTGTGATTTTTGTATTTGGCGGACGCCTGTTCCAGAACCTGGCTGTTATTAGACGGATGATAATCGATATGTTCAAAGCCGGACTTTCGGTGTGGCTTTGTTGGTTTATTTTTTCTCGCATTCCTTTCGACAACGGCCAAACCCTTGTCGCTTCCGTCAATAATGTTGATAATTTTGGAATGAACTTTTCTTATATAATCGCTTGTCAGGTTTACTGGATTGCAACCATTGGTTGCATGGTCGGACATTGTTGGCCAATCTTCGCTCATTTTAAAGGTGGAAAAGGCGTAGCGGTATATGCTGGTTCTATTCTATTTACCTCATGGATGATTGCTTTTATTCCTGGAATTCTCTATTTTGTAATCCTCAAAATAAGCAAACACGTTTCCCTGGCTAGTATTATTGCCCCTATTTGTTGCACACTATTAGCGTGGATTTGGGCCATTCTTTGTATGTTGGGCATCATTCCAACAAGCTTGTATTCATTGCCAACATACGGACCGAACCTATTGCCATCATGGGTCTTTGCCATCGTCCTTACTTTCCACTCAGTGATAGTCATTATTCGTCATTCTGAAAACATCAAAAGACTTAAAGCCGGCACTGAACGAAAGATATCTTGGATGAAATAAATAGTAAATAATTAGTAGTTTTTAAGTAATTG
>CAZMMB010000088.1:0-6874 GCA_964567325.1 uncultured Oscillospiraceae bacterium | reverse complement strand
CCATAAGAAATCGGCCCGTATTGTTGGTGAAGTAATGGGCAAATATCATCCCCATGGAGATAGTTCTGTATATGACGCCATGGTCAGGTTGGCCCAGGATTTTTCCACGAGATATATGTTGGTGGATGGCCATGGCAATTTCGGGTCAGTTGACGGGGATGGGGCAGCGGCTATGCGTTATACCGAGGCTAGGATGACTAGTTTCGCCTTGGAGATGTTGCGCGATATAGATAAGGATACTGTGGATTTTGCTCCTAACTTTGATGGGGAGGAAAAAGAACCGGTTGTATTACCGTCACGTTTCCCCAACCTTCTGGTAAATGGCAGCAATGGTATTGCTGTTGGTATGGCGACATCTATACCACCCCATAACCTAGGGGAAATAATAGATGCATCAGTTTATATGATTGAAAACAAGGATGCTGACATAAATGACCTCTTAAAAATTGTAAAAGGTCCTGATTTTCCCACAGGGGCGACAATAATGGGAAAGAGCAGTGCAAAACAGGCCTATCGCACGGGCCAGGGAAGGGTAATGGTCCGTTCCAAAGCCGAGATAGAGGAGACTAACAAAGGAAGGCATCAAATTATAGTGTCGGAGATTCCTTATCAGGTAAATAAATCCAGGGTAATTGAAAAAATTGCTAACCTCGTTAAGGACAAAAAACTCGAGGGTATATCCGATGTAAGGGACGAATCTAACAGGGATGGAACCCGTATAGTTATAGAATTAAAGAGGGATGCAAATCCCCAGATTACCCTCAATAGACTCTATAAGCATACCCAACTCCAGGAAACTTACAGTATGATAATGTTGGCTCTAGTGGATGGCCAACCTAGGATACTGACCCTCTACGAGATGCTTGAATACTATCTTTTACACCAAAAGGATGTTGTAACTAGGAGGACCCAGTTTGAGCTTCGGAAAGCAGAGGCTAGGGCGCATATATTGGAAGGCCTTCGCATTGCACTAGATAATATAGACGCTATCATCAAGCTCATTCGTGAAAGCTATAACGACGCTAAACAGCGGTTGATAGATACTTTTGCTCTTTCTGATATACAGGCACAGGCAATTTTAGACATGAGGCTAGCTAGACTTCAAGGACTTGAAAGGGAAAAAATTGAAGAGGAATATGAGGCCTTAATGAAGCAGATATCCTATTATAATAAACTCCTTGCAGATGAGGAGTTGCTAATGAATGTTGTGAAGGAGGAGCTACTCGATATCAAATCTAGGTTTGCAGATAAAAGGCGCACCAAGATGATGGCTGATGCTAGGGACCTAGATGACGAGGACCTTATTCAGGAAGAAGAGGTTGCAGTAACATTGACCCACCTAGGCTATATAAAAAGGGTGTCTGCTGATACCTATAAAACCCAGAGGAGGGGCGGTAGGGGAATAACAGGTTTAACTACAAGGGATAATGATTTTGTTAAAAACCTAATTATAACATCAACCCACGATTATTTGATGTTCTTTACCAATACGGGGAAGGCCCACAGGATTAAGGCCTATGAAATTCCAGAGGCCCAAAGAACAGCCAGGGGGACACCAGCCGTAAACTTTTTAAATTTAATGCAAAGAGAACGCATTACGGCAGTAATCCCTATTGAAAATTTTGATACGGAAAAATTCCTTATTGGCGTAACCAAAAAGGGTGTCATAAAGAAAACTGATATATCCCAATTCAACACAAATAGAAAAACGGGATTAATAGCAATAAGCTTACAGGATGGAGACGAGTTAATAGGGATAAAGGAAACGACGGGGAAGAGCAATGTAATAATAGTGACAAAAAAGGGAAAATGCATATGTTTCAGTGAAAACGATGTAAGGTCCATGGGAAGACTGGCCCGGGGTGTCAGAGCAATTACCCTCGATAAAGATGATGAAGTGGTAGCCATGGAGCTTGCCGATAGGAGCGAGGAACTTTTGGTAGTGACGGAGTTCGGTTACGGGAAGCGGACATCGGTGAAGGAATATAAGATTCAGGCTAGGGGGGGTAAGGGCCTTCTAACCTATAACAAAAGTAAATTCGATAAGACAGGACCTCTTATCGGTGCAATGGTAGTTAATGAGGAGGATGAAATATTGCTCATTAATTCCGATGGCATAATAATAAGAGTAAAGGCTGACGAGGTTTCTAAGCTAGGAAGAACAACCCAAGGTGTAAAGATTATGAAGGTAGGTGAAGACTGCAATATAATTGCCCTTGCAAAAGTAGTCCGGGGGGAGGAAGAGGATGAGCAAACTAGCTTTGTTTAGGAATGATCAGTCAGGGTATAGTTTTAAGGAGGACATCGATATGACGCTGCAAATTCATAGTAATTTCGATAAGAAAAAAGGCCTTTGGAATATCACCCCTGAGGGCGATTTAGATATTTCAACGGCCCCTGCCCTTAGAGCCGTATTAAAAGATGCTTATCTGGAGGAGAAAGCCAATATTATTCTTCATTTTGACCAATTGAAATATATAGACAGTACAGGCCTTGGTGTAATTATCGGGGCCTATGGAAGAATGAAGGAAAACGGTAACAGTATAGCATTGTGCAATCCAAGGGATAACATATTGAAATTGTTGCGAATAACTAATCTTGATAGGTTGTTGTGTCCCGAACTCTGTGAATAACTGTAAGGAGAGAACCATGACCGATTTTTTTAAGTTTTCAGTTCCCGGTAAGGCTCAGTATGTTGGAACTATTCGTATGGCGATATCGTGCTTAGCAAATTCTGTAGGGTTTGATGTAGAGGCGATTGAGGACATTAAGGTAGCTGTTTCAGAAGCATGTAACAACGCCCTATGCCATAATACAACAGACCAAGAAGGCTATGAAGTGAGCTGCGAGATCTCAAAAGACCGCATTGTCGTTTCTGTATCGGACAAATCAGGCGGATTTGATACTGATAGCTATGTGGAACCAAGTTTGGACCATCCAAAGGAAGGCGGATTGGGTATTTATATTATAAGGGCCCTCATGGATGAGGTAGATATATTCACAGAAATTGGAACGGGCACGAGAATACAGATGATTAAGTACACTAAGTAAAGGATTGGTGGAGAAAGGCGTCAATAAATGGCCTCGGAGGAGAAGAATAAAAATACGGAATTATTTAAAAAATATAAGCGAACTGGGAACCTGGATATAAGGAATGAACTTGTAGAAAAGCATCTTTATATGGTTGATATCCTTGCCAAGAAATACATTAACAAGGGCGTAGATTATGATGATTTGTATCAAATTGGATCTATGGCCTTGGTTTTTGCGGTTGAACGATTTGATCCAGACAAGGGCTTTGAATTTACCAGTTTTGCAACTCCTACGATTATAGGTGAGATAAAAAGATATTTCAGGGATAAAGGTTGGGCCATAAAGGTTCCACGAAAATGGAAGGAAATATCATCTAGGCTCCCTATGACAAAAGAGGTTCTTAGTCAGAAGCTAGGAAGGGCGCCCATGGTTTCGGAAATAGCTAAATATCTGGACGTTTCAGAAGAGGATGTTCTTCAAGCCATGGAAAGCGGACAGGCATATGGGACCTTTTCCCTTCAACAGACCTTTGACGAGGGGGGTAGCGAAGGTGAAGCCCCTATATTTGAACGATATACGGCTATGGAGGAAACCGGCTATTCTAATTTTGAAAATGGAGATGTAATAAAGACTGTTATGAGCAAGCTCAATGATCAAGAGAAGAAGGTCTTTAGCATGAGATTTTTTGCTGATAAAACACAGCAACAAATTGCTGATGAAATAGGGGTTTCGCAGATGACAATTTCCAGGTTGGAGAAGAAGCTAAGAGGCAAGTTTAGGGAAGAGTATTATAAATAGGGAATTTTCGGAGGTTAAGATGAGTCGAGTTTTTTCTGGTGTACAGCCTACGGGCAATATTCATATAGGCAATTATTTGGGTGCATTGAAGCAGTTTGTGGAATTGCAGGAGGATCATGAATGTATCTATTGTATAGTAGATATGCATTCTATAACTTTGCCACAGGATCCTAAAGAACTCAAGCAGCATATACTTGATGTAGCAGCACTATACTTAGCTGTAGGCCTGGATCCGAAAAAGGCAACTGTATTTATCCAATCCAGTGTTTCTGGTCACGCAGAACTAGCGTGGATTCTTATGTGCAATTCTTATACTGGTGAGCTTTCTAGAATGACCCAATTTAAACAGAAAAACAAGGAAAAAGAATCCGCTCCTGCAGGGCTTTTCACCTATCCTGTTCTAATGGCGGCGGATATACTGCTTTATGATACCAATGTCGTGCCTGTGGGAAACGATCAAAAACAACATATTGAATTGACTAGGGATATAGCTATAAGAATCAATAATGTCTATGGTGAAACTTTTGTCGTGCCTGAGGGACGGTTTTTAAAAGAAGGAGCCAGGATAATGTCCCTGGACAATCCGCTTTCAAAGATGAGTAAAAGTGCGCCTAATGAAAGTAGCCGTATCTCTTTGCTAGACAAACCATCGAAAATTAAGAAGTCAATAATGAGGGCCACTACAGACTCAGGAGGGGAAATAATTTACGATATTGAAAAGAAACCAGGTGTCAGCAATTTGCTTACGATTTACAGTGCTTTTTCGGGGATTCCAATAAAAAAACTAGAAAACCAGTATCAAAACTCAGGCTATGGTAGCTTTAAAAAGGATCTGGTGGATGTTGTATGGAATAATATAGAACCCATTCAAAGAAGGTTCAATGAAATTCGAAATTCAAAGGAACTGAAAGAGGTATTACAGGAGGGAGCCGAAAAAGCTGAAACTATAGCTGAAGAAACTATTAAAAGGGTTAAAGACAGATTTGGTTTGGGATTATAGGTTTTTAGGGGTCCATGGGAGGAAAGGAGTAATAGCACAATGGCACTAAGTTATGAGGCCTTGAGGGAAAAGGCCAAGGACATTCGCAGGGATATAATAAGGGCGGTTTACAGTGCAGGTTCGGGCCATCCGGGAGGTTCTCTATCTGCTGCAGACATTTTAGCGGTTCTCTATTTCAATGAAATGAACATAGATACCAATAATAAGGAAATGTGGGATAGGGATAGATTTGTATTATCTAAAGGCCACGCAACACCGGCCCTCTATTCAGTTTTAGCAGAGAGGGGCTTTTTCCCGGTAGAGGATTTGCTAACTTTTAGAAAGATTGGTAGTAAGCTCCAAGGCCACCCGGACATGATCAAGGTCCCGGGTGTCGAAATGTCTACCGGGTCCCTAGGCCAGGGTTTTTCTGCAGCAGTTGGTATGGCCTTAGCAAACAAGCTGGACAATAATCCGGCTAGAGTCTTTGTACTTTTAGGTGATGGGGAGCTTCAGGAGGGTCTTGTGTGGGAGGCTTTCATGGCGGCAGCCCACTTTAAACTAGATAATTTGGTGGCTATTATAGATTGGAACGGCTTACAGATTGACGGAAAAAATGAAGATGTCATGAATGTAAACCCCATAGAGGATAAACTGAAGAGCTTTAATTGGATGACGACAGTGATAGATGGCCACAATATGGAAAACATAGATGCTGCCCTGGCCCAGGCTAGGAACCACAAGGACGCACCCTTTGCTATTATAGCAAGGACAATCAAGGGCAAAGGCGTTTCATATATGGAAAACAATCACGGGTGGCACGGGAAGGCACCTAGTGAAGAACAAGCTAAACAGGCGGTAACGGAACTGGGAGGTAAATGGTAATGTCGGAAAAAATGGCTACTAGGCAAGCCTATGGAAAAACTTTGGCGGACCTGGGTAAGAAGAACGAAAATATTGTGGTATTGGATGCTGACCTGTCAGGATCAACTATGACCAATGTTTTCGCAAAAGAATTTCCCCATAGGTTTTTTAATATTGGTATAGCTGAACAAAACTTATATGGTATAGCAGCGGGAATGGCGATTTCTGGAAAGACTGTGTTTGCTAGTACTTTCGCAATGTTTGCAGCCGGTAGGGCTTTTGAAATAATAAGAAATAGCATAGGTTACACAGGTGCAAATGTAAAAATCTGCGCAACCCATGCTGGGGTAACAGTGGGAGAAGATGGGGGAAGCCACCAGGCTATAGAGGATATAGCCCTAATGCGTTCCATTCCCGGAATGACTATAATCAACCCATCGGATGGCGTGTCAGCCACCAAGCTGATTGAAGCAGCCGCAGTTGTTCGGGGTCCTGTTTATGTAAGGTTAGGCCGGGCGGCAGTTCCAATCATATACCATAGGGATGCAAACTTTGATATAGCTAAGGCCGTTACTTTGAAAGATGGAAGGGATTACACCCTTATAGCCACGGGTATAATGGTCAATGAGGCCTTGCAGGCTGCGGAAACACTGGAAAAGAGGGGCCTTTCAATCAGGGTAATTGATATGCATACGATTAAACCACTTGATGAGGATGCTGTTATAAAAGCAGCAAAGGAAACTAAAGGTATTGTTACAGCCGAGGAGCACACAATAATCGGAGGATTGGGAGCTGCTGTTGCAGAAACCCTAGTCCAAAACCACCCTTCGCCTGTGGAGTTCATTGGAATAAAAGATGTGTTCGGTCAGTCAGGAAAGCCGGATCAATTACTCAAAGAATATGAGCTGACGGCGGATGATATCGTCAAGGCCGTTTCTAGGCTAGAGGGCCGGTAGCCTTGGTCCTACTAGTTCATAGCCTGTAATTCATATGGCAAATAATATGGCTGAGAAGTCTAATTGAAAAACTAACTGTAAGTATTAAAGTTGCAGGCCATCGTGGACTTGCAAAAAGGTGCAGTTGATTATGCAACTAGCCCTTGCAAAAAGGTGCAGTTAGTTTCGTAACTAACCCCCTTGCAAAAAGTATTGCAAATAATGAGCAAAATTTACGGTTGTGTGTGGAAAAACCAGTCGAAAT
>CAZMMB010000087.1:0-6884 GCA_964567325.1 uncultured Oscillospiraceae bacterium | reverse complement strand
GTAGAATTCAGGGAGAACAAATGGAATTTTCTTTTTTAAATAACTTTCCCAAAAGAATGAAAAATGTCGGTTCTTATGCATTCCTTTTTAGGAATAGTATGGCTAAAACTACATGGAAACAGTATGGCTTTGACGATTTCTATGAACAAACCAATATGATATTTGTGGTTTTACTTTTTATTATGGAGCAATCTTTAAAGGATGAGCCATGTACTATGGATGATATAGGTGGATTCATTGATATGGTCAATATGAGGAGCTTCAAAAAAAACCTCACCTATGATGAATGCAAAGAACTGGGGGATTTTATAATAAATGTAGTGTTGGGAAACCAGGGCAAGACTATGTATTTTAATGGCTACGATTTTCAAGGCCAAGACTATAAAAGTATACACATCAGTTTCATAAATAACAGACCTGTTTATATAGACGATGAAATTAGGCGGACATCTTACTATCTAACAGATGACGGCTATAATTTGATGCTATCCACCCTGGAAATGGAAAGCAATATGCTCTTAACAATCCACGAAATGATATTCAAACTTCATATTGAAAAGGCATCCTATGATAAAGCTGTGGATGATATTAAAAATATATTTAACCAGCTGCGAATACAGTATCAGCGGATAGGGGAGGCAATGCGAAAGATCAAGCAGAACGCCTTAAGCTACTCCATGTTGGATTATAAAGTGTTGTTAGAAGACAATCTAGAGACCATAGAGGACACGGGTAAGAAATTTTCCGGCTACAGGGAAAATATCAGGGAAAGGGTAAAAGAATTAGAGGACAAGGATATAAATATCAGAAAATTAGATAAGGAAGATAGGAAAAATCTCTTAAACTTAAAAATAATTGAAAGCTACCTAAGCCGGGTAATTGACGAGCATCAGCAGATACTGAAAAGCCATTTTGAATTAAAATCATTATATACCAAGGAGTTGGAAGACCTATCCCAAATGACCCTGATAAAAAGGTTTAACCTGAGAAATGAGCTATATGATAAGATATTGGGAGATTCAGGGTACCTGCAGGATATTGAATATTTTATCAGGCCATTGTTAAATCAGGATGTGGACAAGACATATAATATCAATAAGTCTGCGGAAATACAAAAGCCAATTAGACCTAGGGCTCAAGATGAGGATGAAGGGATATTGGAATTTGATGATGAAGGGTGGCAGGAGGAGCGGCTTGCAAGGCAAAAGAGAAAACTCGACCTGTATAACAGTTCACTTGGGATAATACTTGCTTATGCCAGCTATAACAATGGAATCAGCCTCGGACGATTAAAAGAAGAGCTTGAAGGTGATTATAGTAAACTAATTCCTAATATTGAGATATTTAAAGAAATTGTGATTGAACTATTAAGAAATGCCCGGATTGATATAGGGGAATTGAAGAAAGAACGCCAGGAACACATAATGGAAGATGATGTTTTGGATTTTCAGTTGAATAGGAATATATTAGACATAATGGATAACAATCCTGACCTGTCGGATGTGAAGCAAATCAATACGTTTAGAATTAATGATGAAAATCCTGTTATATTCGAAAATGTTAACGATAATTCAGGTAGGCAAAAGCGGATTTACTGTTCAAATATATATTTCGAATTATTATGATGGGGTGATGAGAAACCATGGGCTATGAATTAGAAGAAATAACCTTAAGTCAAAAAATATTTTATTATCTAATCGAACATCGCCAATTAAGGGAAGATGATGATATTGAACTCTACAAGGCATACACGGAAAATGAAAATATAATGGACTTAGTTAAGAGGCAGGGGATTATTGCAAAGTGTTTAGTTGAAAGATATGGGAACATCATTTACTTAATACCGGATGAAGAGAATAATTACCTTGGTTTTTCTAAGCAGAATCTAAAATCGATTCTGTGTAAATCTACGGCAACTGATAAGGATTATTACCTATCCCAATTTGTGATTTTGACCATACTTGTGGAATTTTATGATGGACAAGGCAGTAGCAGTAAGGCCAGAGATTATTTAAGGGTTGGCGACTTGCTAAACAGCGTGTCCCAGCGTTTAAGGGAAGGTGTTGACAATTCTGATGACGAGCCGGAAGACCTTGAAGGTTTAGCATTTTCCAATATGTTGGAGGCCTTTGAGGCATTGAGAAGCGAGGACAAGGGGTCCAGAGCTAGGACAACGAAGGAAGGATTCATATACAATATACTGAAATTCTTGCAAGATCAAAACCTGCTTGACTTCATAGAAGAGGACGAGATGATTAAAACTACAAAGAAGCTGGATCAATTTATGGACTATAACCTTTTAAATAAAAAAAATTATAGGAGGGTACTCAAAGTTTTAGGAGTGGTTGAGAATGAGTAAGATAAATGCCATTAGGCTGATAAATATAAATTATAATTACAACGGTATCCGCGTTGACGATGAAACATTTCATTTGAATGGGGAGAGTACCTTGCTTTCTTTGAGAAACGGTGGGGGAAAATCAGTACTGGTCCAGATGCTAATAGCCCCCTTTGTTCATAGAAGATACAGGGACAGCAACAAAAGGAAATTTGCTGGCTATTTTACCGGGAACAGACCTAGCTTTATACTGGTAGAATGGGAGCTGGATGGCAATGCAGGATATGTTATGACAGGCATGATGGTCAGAAAAAATCAAGATACTGGCGATGCAAAAAATCAAAACGACTTAGATATTTATCAATTTATCCACGAATACCAGGAGCAAAATAGGTATGATATCCACAAAATACCATTTATAAAAACAGGAGAAGATAATAAAACTCTTTTAAAATTCAGCGAGTGCAAGGGGCTTTTGGAGGACTTAAAGGCTTCTAACGATTATAAATTTACCCTTTATGATATGAACAATGGTGTTCAATCAAAAAATTACTTCAATAAATTAAAAGAATACCAGATCTATCACAAGGAATGGGAATCTATCGTCAGAAAAATAAACATTAAAGAATCGGGCTTGTCGGAACTTTTCACAAATGCTAAAGATGAAGCTGGATTAATTGAGACTTGGTTCTTGCCAGCTGTAGAGGACAAACTAAATAAGGACAAAAATAGAATTGAAGAATTCAGGGATATATTAGGCAAATATATTAAGCAATACAAGGATAATAAATCTAAAATAGACCAAAAGAAAACAATTCTATTATTCAAAGAAGAGACGGTTTCAGTATTAGACATAGCAGAAAGCTTAAAATCTTCTTTTGAAGAAAAAAGTATTTTTGAAAACACAATTGCCAATCTGATTAAAAAGCTAAGGGGCCTAAAAGACAGGCTAGACTCGGAACGAATCGTATTAGCGGAAAATGAAGTAGCATTGGCCACAGAGATTGATCGAATCTCCCATGAAGAAATATCGTTTGAAATATATGGTCTTGAGGGGGAAAAGAAAGAATTAGCCAAGGGGATTTTAGAATTAAACAGACTCATAGAAAAGAGCGAAGAAGAAAAGGTATCTCTAGTAAAAGGCAAAAATATACAGGAATGTGCAAAGATTAATCGTCATTACAAGGAAGCCTCAAGGGATGTTCAAATTTGGGAGAATAAACGTGATTTAATTAAAAAGGATGAGGCGGAAAATGCTCCTGAAAGGGAGGCTTTGGGCTATACCTTAAGGCATTATTATGAAAGTGAAGAAGAAAGAATAAAGGGCCTTTTGGAGGGGGTAAATACAAAAATTAATGAACTTGACCATACCAATGAAGGGTTAGAAAAAGAATTGGAAGGGCTAAGGGATTTAGAGATAAAAGAGAACAGAAAGCTGTCAGCCACAGATGAAAAGATTTTAGCTTATGATAAATTGGAGAAGAATTTTAACGAAATATACAAAGAAGACTTAAGAAGAAATATTCTAAAAAAATACGAAGAAGGTAATTTGGAAATACGTATTGAGAGATTAAAGGAGTCTATTGAAGAAACAGGCCTAGCTATCATCAGATTAAAGAAAACAAGACTTGAAAATGACCAACAATTAAAAGGTCAAAAAAGACGCATCCAGGAAAAAAGTAATGAATTAGCTATGTTAACTCAAGAAATCAAGAATCTGGAGGAAAAGTTAGAAAAAATAAATCAGGAGATTGAAACAAGGAAATCAATAATAAGACATATTGGCTTTGGGGAAGAGAGAGTTTTCGACAAGGAAGAAATTTTAAAAGAATTCAAAAGGAAAATGGATGAGGTTTCGGAGACTATAAAGCCTATTGAACAAAGGCTTGTAGATTTGGAAAAAGAATACGATAAACTGAAATCTGGTAAAGTGTTAGAACTTCCGAGCAATATAGAAGAGGCACTAGAGAATCGGGGAATAAATTATGTTTATGGAATGGAGTGGCTCAAGCGGAATAATAAAAGCCTTAAGGAAAATACTAAAATAGTAAAAAATAATCCCTTCATACCATATGGGTTGATCCTCACATCAAACGAAGTGGAAAAGCTCAAGACTGCTGACCTGGGTATATACACCTCATTTCCTTTGCCCATAATAATAAGGGAGAAGCTGGAGGAAGATTTCGCTGGCATAGAATCATCAATTCACCAGGGGGAAAAGGTGAATTTCTATATCCTCTTTAACAACAATTTATTAGATGAAGAAGAATTAGCCATGATTTTATCAGATAAAAAAGATGGAATAGAGAGGGCAGAGGAAAGTCTGGACAAAAGGTTGAATGACTACGGAGAGTATGAAAAGAAATACAACAAAATATATTATCAGGATCTGACTGAAAAGGAATATCAAGATATTAAAAGCAGGCTCACTTCCGGTAAAGAAACTAAGAAATCCCTAGAAGATGAAATAAACGAAATCAAAGAAAATGAAAGAACATTGGAGAACTCCATAGAAGAGCTTTTAGGCAATATAAATAAGAGGGAAAAAGAATTAGATGAATTGTACCGTAAGGATAGGGCCTTGGAGGAGTTGTGCAATGAGTATAAGGAGTTTTTGATCCTACTCAAAGACAGGACAGATACAAATGATAATATCTTAAAAACAGGAGAAAGCATCCAAGCTATAAAAGCACAAATTAAAAGGATCAATCAATCCCGGGAGGATGCACTTGATTTGAGAAGCGACTACCGTGAAATGGGCAGATTTACTGCTGAGAGACTCCAGGTGTATTTAGGCTATGACAAAAGGGATTTGATAGACAAGGATATTGAAGATATCGAAGCCAGGTTTATAGCCTTGAGCAGCGTGATAGCTGCTGAATTGAAAGAGGTAGAAGAGGCTTTGGCCAATGCATATAGTAAATTCCAAATCCAAGAAAAGGATCTGATAGGAACATCTATGCGTTTAAATGTCTCAGAGGAAGAATACAAAGACGAAGTTTATGACAGCTTTATTCTTGATTCGATGGAAAGGGACCTTGCCCGATGCGATGCTAAAATTAAAGGGCTATCAAATGACCTTTCGGATTTAAGGACTCGGATTGCAGTTAAGGACGAGCAGATAAGCACGAAATACAAGACTTTAAAGGAAAGGCTTAACAGGGATGAACCAGTGGCCAAGAATGAAATAGTTCTTACTGAGTTCAAAAAACGCATAGCGGTAAAGAAGGAAGAGGTTAGGAAAAATAAAGCGATTTTGGACCTTGTCAATGGCAGGATAAGGTATTGCGATAATAATTTATCTGCCCTGGCAGAATACTATGATTTACCTATAGAAAAGGACATTGAGTTCGATGTGGATATTTCAACTATGGATGGGGATTCTCTGAACCGCTTTAGAGGGGTGATGGTTAGGGACTACAGGCAGGTGGGAGAAAATATTAACAGGTTAAGGAATGACCTTTCCGTAGGAATTGATAAGTTACTGCGTAATAAACATTTCCAGGAAGATTTTTATAGCAAGCCCTTAAATACATTGTATTCTCTGATAGGGGAAGCGGCAGAATTTATTGGGCAATTAACCATAACTATAAGGGCCTATGATGATTTAATGGCCAAATTAGAGGTGGATATTGCCCTAGTTGACAAGGAAAAGGAAAGAATAACACAGATATTGCATGAATATATAAGCGATGTTCATAAGAATCTGGCTAAGATCGACAAAAATTCAACTATAAAAATCAGGGAAAAATATGTAAAGATGTTGCGCATAGATCTTCCTGATTGGGAGGGGGAGAAAAGCCAATATAAGAACAAGTTGGCGGATATAATTGAAGGCCTGACTCAAAGCGGTATTATGCGTTTAGAAAACAATGAAAATATCGAAGAGATAATAAGCCCAATCATAACGACCAAAAACTTATACAATGCTGTGGTGGGAATCGCTAATATTGGGATTAAGCTCTACAAAATTGAGGCTGAAAGACAGCATCAAATAAATTGGGGAGATGTGTCCATAAACTCGGGAGGCGAGGGCTTCTTATCGGCCTTTGTTATCTTGTCTAGCCTACTATCCTTTATGAGGAGGGATGATACGGACATCTTTGCTGAATTAGAAGAAGGGAAAGTCCTAATAATGGACAACCCCTTTGCCCAAACCAATGCAGCCCATCTTCTTAATCCTTTAATGGAGATTGCGAAAAAGAATAATACCCAATTAATCTCTTTCACGGGCCTCAGTGGCGAGTCAATTTACAGCTCTTTTGACAATATTTATGTATTAAACCTGGTTCCATCAAATCTAAGAAAAGGGATGATGTATCTGCAAAGCCGGCATACAAAGGGCAAAGATATAGAAATAATGGTTGCGTCGCAGATAAGATCTGAGGATGTTGAACAAACAAGGCTCTTTTAAAGCCATCAATGCTTTGGGGCATTGATAATTGGCTGTAACGGCCCGCTACGATTTGCCTGATCCTTCGGTCGTGATCAAAAACTCGCGACCGGTGTGCCTGATTCGTCGGTCGTGGTCAAAAACTCGCGACCA